>JAYTQP010000365.1:0-3432 GCA_043746675.1 Rhodospirillales bacterium
TTTCGATGGTGGCCGCGCCTTCGGCGGCTGCGCCCCGGATCTGGATCAGCATGCCGCCCGCGCGGTGCAATCGGCCCGCAATCTCGGGCTGAACCCGAAACAAACGCCGGCTGAAATTCTGGCGCTGATGCTGGAAGCGGTGCGACGTTTCGGCCCCGATGCCGAGCTTTACGTGCGGCCGATGTTCTGGGCGACCAAAGGCGGACATGGCCCGATTTCGGTCGATGCGGATAGCTGCGAATTTCTGCTGTGCGTCTATCTTTCGCCGATGCCGAGCAATGCGGGCATCACGCTCGGCCTGTGCCGCACGATCCGCCGGCCGACGCCGGAAAGCGCGCCGACCAACGCCAAGGCGTCGGCGCTGTATCCGAACTCCGCCCGCGGGGTGGCCGAAATGCAGGCGCGCGGATTTCTAAATGGCGTGGTGCTCGATGCGCTCGGCAACGTGGCGGAAACCTGTAGCTCCAATATTTTTCTTGCCATCGACGGGCGGGTGGTGACGCCGGTGCAGAATGGCACCTTCCTGGCCGGCATCACCCGTAACCGGACCATCGCCTTGCTGCGCGCGGCCGGGGTGACGGTGGAGGAACGCACTGTTTCGCCGGCGGAACTCGATATCGCCGATGAGCTTTTCACCACCGGCAATGCCGGCAAGGTGCAGCCGGTGGTGCGCTATGAAAGCCGGGATTTGCAGCCGGGGCCGCTGGGGCGGAAGGCGGCGGCGCTGTATATGGCCTACGCGGCAACGCAGCGGGTGGTTTATTGAAGGCGTTCGGGGGTTAGGGCACGATGACCGCTGATAGAAGCGGCCATCATGCTCTAACACTTTGTTTGGTCGCGTGATTCAGACCTTCGGTGATTCCACCTACAGTCATCACGCTCTAGCAGCCAGGGTTCGGCCTTTCCCAGGCCGCGCACCGCAATGCCGTCTCGTGTCATACCGCTGTAGCTGACATGGTGGTGGCCGTGCACCACCAGGCGCGCGCCAAGATCGCGGGCGAGGTCGTCGAGCGCGCCGAAGCCGTGCGAATGGCTGGTCGGGGCTTCGTGGGTGACCAGGATATCGGCGCGCTGGCCGTGCAAACCGGCGAGGTCGTCGCGGAAGATCGTGTCGCGCCAAGCTTGCGCCGAGGGGTGGGCGGCCAGGAAATCCGCCCGGCTCGGGAAGCGTGGCGGCTCATCGCCGTGCTTGGGAAACCAGGCCCGGCCACGAAATATCCCGCCCAATCCGGCCACACGCAGGCCCCCGAGCGGCATTGTGCGCACATGCAGGGCGCCGCCTGGATGGTCGCCCCACAAATGATCGTAAGCCTCCGGACTGCCGAGATCGTGGTTGCCATGGATCCAGGCGATCGGAACCCCGGCCGCGAATATGCCCGCGAGTTGTCGGCGCAGCGGGACTTCCAGATCGAGATCGCCGAGCAGAATGATCGCGGCCGGACGCAGATCGGCGACCGCGCGGAGAAGGTTCTGCCATTCTCCGTGCGGATCGCCATAGAAAAGAATGCCGCCGCTGTCCGCAGGCATTCGCCGCGAAAACTATTCCGCCGCCTTGCGCGCGCGCTTCTTGGTCAGATCGGGCACGTTGCTGGCCGAGGCGCTCAGCATGCTGGACCGGGTGACCGCTAGCGCCTCGGTGGCCGCCGCGTTGCCGGCGATCTTGGCCATGACAGCTTCGCGGCCACGGTCGAAGGATTCGCGATTATTGATCACATATTGCTGCGACCGGCGCAGGCCGGCCATGTAGCCGTTAATCTCCGGCACCACGTAGCGGGCCACCATGTCCCAACTGCGCATGGTGTTTTCCGGATTGGCCCAGTCGTGCACGAAGCCGATCACGGTGCCGAAGCCGCCGCTGACTTCGAGCACGGATTTGATGGTTTTCACCAGATCGTCCGGCGTGCCGATGGTTGCCGCCGCACCGGGCGTATAGGCGGTTTTTTCCACCGCTTCTTCCGGCGACTTGAACGGCTTGGCGCCCGGCCGCATCAGGGTGCCGGTGATGTATTCGTTATGGTGGCGCAGCAGCCCGTCGCCCGCCTGCTGGCGGGCTTTTTCGCGGGTTTCGGCGATATGCCAGCTCAGCAATACCCGCCAGTTTTTGCGATCGACCACCTGGCCATGCTGCTTGGCGGCGGCTTCCGCGAAACCCCATTGCGTCGGCAGCGATTGCAGCCCTTCCGACGACATCGAGCCGATGGATATAATGCCGATGCCATGTTTGCCGGCCAGGGTCATGCCGGACGGGCTGATCTGCGAGGCGACCGCGAACGGCATGTCTTCCTGCAACGGCAGTAATTGCAGTGCCGCATCGTTGAGGGTGAACCATTCGCTTTTCGCGGTGACCCGCTCGCCGCGCATCAGCCGGCGGATGATGCCGATCGCCTCGTCCTGGCGGTCGCGCAGCACCATCGGGTCCAGCCCGAGCGCGTGCGCATCCGACGACAGCGCGCCGGGGCCGGAGCCGAAAATCGCCCGCCCGCCGGTCATGTGGTCCAACTGCACCATGCGCTGGGCGACGTTGAACGGGTGATGGTAGGGCAGCGACACCACCCCGGTGCCGAGCATGATGCGGCTGGTGCGCTCGCCGGCGGCGGCGAGGAACATTTCCGGCGAGGCGATCATTTCCCAGCCGCTGGAATGATGCTCGCCGCACCAGAATTCGTCGTAGCCGAGCTTGTCGAGCTGCGCGGTCAGATCGAGATCGCGGCGGAACTGCAACATCGGGTGTTCGCCGATGGGGTGATGCGGGGCGAGGAAGGCGCCGAAGCGAAGCCTGGACATTGGACGAGGTTCCCGATGGGTTATCCCGCCAGTGTGGTGCAGCCGGTCCGGTCAGGGCAAGCCGGCTGCGGGCACGCTGACCCGGACAACGTCGATACCAGCCGCGCGTTTTTCCGCCGCCGCCGGGCCGCTGCCGGGGGCGGTGCAGACATAGAGGTCCTGGCGGTCGGCGCCGCCGAGCATGCAGGCGAAGGCGTGCCGGCCGGCTGGCAGGGCGATACGGTCGATGATCGCGCCGCCATCGCGCACAAGCAGCAGTTCGGCGCCGCGCGCGTCGGCGACCCAGATGGCGCCCTCGGCATCGAGGCAGATGCCGTCCGGGAAGTGGCCGGCGAGGCCCGCGAACAGGCGGCGGTCGGAAAGGCTGCCGTCCGGGCCGATGCGGAAGGCGGTCAGACGCTGGCCCATGGTTTCGGCGATGACCAGGGTGTGGCCGTCCGGGGTGATGACGCTGCCGTTGGGAAACCGCAGATCGGTTGCGGCGGCGCTGACGGTGCCATCCGGATCGACCCGCACCAGGGTTGCCGCGCGCTCCGGTTCGTTCTGGTAGCGGTCGAAGCCGAAATTGCCGACATAGGCGCGGCCGGCGCCATCCACCACCATGTCGTTGCACGGGCCGCCGGCGAGGCCGGACAGGTCGGCGACTTC
>JAYTQP010000366.1:0-2134 GCA_043746675.1 Rhodospirillales bacterium
TTTCACCTCGCCGCAATCCGGCCGGACAAATCACGAGGACCGGAAAACCGGCAACTAAAAGCTAGGCGGATGGCAGTTTGGCGTCAAGCCGCCAGCGCCGCGCTATGCCTCGGGCCGAAGATAGGCCGCCAACACCTCGGCCGGCGTGCCGTCCGCCCTGATCCGCCCCTGGTCGAGCCAGAGCACCCGCGAACACCATTCCGCGACGATCTCAGGGATATGGGTGGACAGCACCAGAATTTCCGCACCGCGCACCAGGTCTTCCAGCCGGGCACGGGCTTTCTCCATGAAGTTGGCGTCGCCGGCCAGGATCCATTCATCCATCAGCAGCACTTGCGGGCGGATCGCGGTCGCCAGACCGAAGCCGAGCCGGATCAGCATGCCAGAACTGTAGATCCGCACGGGCAGATCGAGGAAGTCGCCGAGTTCGGCGAAATCGGCGACCTCCTCCTCCAGCCGGGAAATCGCGGCGCGGTTGAGCCGGTGGTACTGGCCGCGCAGCATGATGTTCTCGCGCCCGGTCAGATCGACGTTCATGCCCAGATTGGGGTCGAGCAGCGCATTGATGCTGCCCTGCACCCGAAGCCGGCCGGCGACCGGTTCGTAAATGCCAGCCAGCGCCCGCAGCAGGGTGGTTTTGCCGGCGCCGTTGCGCCCGACCAGGCCCAGCCGATCGCCCGACACCAGCCGGAAGCTGACATCGCGCACCGCCTGCACCACCACACGATGCTTGGCATCCGCCGTCATCCGGCCAGAAACCGACGACACCACCATCCGTTTCAGGCTGCGGGCGTTGCCGTGATACAGCGGAAAATCGACGTTGACGTTGGTTAGCTCAATGAAAGCGCGGGCGGCCACCGCGATCAGATCCAGAACGCGATGCGGCCGCGCACGCGCACGAACAGCATCCACGCCAGCCCGCAAAGCAGGCCGGAAAACAGCAGTGCGGACAAATAGGTGCCCCCGGCCGGAACGCTGTCCATCAGCGGCCGGCGTAGGATTTCCAGCACGGTGAAAAACGGATTGAACGTCAGCAGCCATTGCCGCGCGCCCAGCGCATCCGGGCGGAAAATCACCGCGCTGACCATGAATGCCATTTGCAGGACCGAGGCCGCGATTGGCGGGATATCGCGAAACCGCGCGCACAACGCCCCCAGCAGCACCGCCACCGCCAGCGCATCGGCCAGCCAGATTGCCATCGCCGGGATCGCCAGCAACGCGGTCGGCCCGGGCCAGGTCCACAACACCAGATCGACGATCAGCACAACGACAACATTGTGAGCCAGCACCAGCAGATTGCGCAGCACGATGCGGCCGGCATACAGCGAATAAGGCATCCGCACGGTGCGGATCATGCCCTCGGCCAAGGTGTAGCCGGTGCAACTATCGGTCACCAGCACCGACAGGAAATTCCACAGCACCAGCGACAGCGCGAGATAGGGCACAAATTCGTGCGGCGGCAAATGCCACAACACCGAATATAGCGTGCCCATCGCCGCCACCATGATCCCGGTGGACATCGTCAGCCAGAGCGGCCCGAGCACCGAGCCGCGGTAGCGCAGGCGAATATCGAGCCATGCGAGGGTCCAGCAAAGCCGCCACAACCCGGCGGCCTCAGCCACATCGCGCACCGCTGCGGCCCGACGCACCGCGTACGATCGGTCGGAATCGAAATCGAGCAGGAAACGTCCGTCCGCCTCAGTCACCAAAGCATCCATTTTCCGGGTCAGTTGCATCTCGGGCGCGTTACAGCAACGCTCCCAAGGCCGCAACCTGAAGTGCCGGATCAGCCGGCTGCGTGGCCCAACCGGGTGCGGGCGCCACGGGTCAGCACCACCCGGTCGCCGGGGCGGAAATTCTCCTCGTTGGTCTGCACAACGGAAATGGTCTGGCCGCTGTCTTCGCGGATGATGAACTCCACCGCCTGGCCCTGGCTGGCGCCGCCTTCGACGGCCGACCCGACCAACCCGCCCAGCACCGCGCCGCCGATGGCGCCAAGAATATTGGAACGCGCACCACCGCCGATAAAGCTGCCGGCCACCCCGCCTGCGGCCGCGCCGGCCAGAGTGCCAACCCCATTGCCGCCCTGGCCCTGCACGGTCACCCCGCGCATCGACACGATCACCCCGTAGCT
>JAYTQP010000367.1:0-2430 GCA_043746675.1 Rhodospirillales bacterium
GGTGACGGGATTTCTGGAGATTGCGCGGCACGATCGGGGCTATGCGCCGGTGGCGGAGCGGGTGAAATCGTTTCAGGAGTTTGTCCAGCCGCTGCCGGCCGGTGAGATCGAGGCGCAGGCGTCGCGCTGCATGGATTGCGGCATTCCGTTCTGTCATACCGGATGCCCGGTTAATAATCTGATCCCGGACTGGAACAATCTGGTTTATCGCGAACATTGGCACGCCGCGCTGACCACGTTGCAGTCTACCAATAATTTCCCCGAATTCACCGGCCGGGTCTGCCCGGCGCCGTGCGAGGCGGCCTGCACGCTGAACATCGACGACAATCCCGTAACGATCAAGTCGGTGGAATGCGAAATCGTCGATCGCGGCTGGCGCGAAGGCTGGATCGTTGCGGTGCCAGCAGCCCAGCGCACCGGCAAGCGGGTGGCCATCGTCGGCTCCGGTCCGGCCGGGCTTGCCTGCGCGCAGCAACTGGCGCGCGCCGGGCACGATGTCGTGGTGTTCGAAAAGGCGGATCGTATCGGCGGGCTGCTGCGCTACGGCATTCCCGACTTCAAGATGGAAAAACATCTGGTCGATCGCCGGATGGAACAAATGCGCGGCGAAGGGGTGGAATTCCGCACCGGGGTCGAGATCGGCATCGATATCACCGTGCCGGCCTTGCTGGCGGAGTTCGACAGCGTGGTGCTGGCCGGCGGCGCGGAAGCGCCACGCGATCTGGAAGTGCCGAGCCGGGCATTGGCGGGCATTCATTTCGCGATGGATTTTCTGACCCAACAGAACAAGCGCATGGCCGGCGACAGCGAAGCGATGGCCGCCCCGCGCGGCACGCTGAGTGCGGCCGGCAAGCATGTGGTGGTGATCGGCGGCGGCGATACCGGTTCGGACTGCATCGGCACCTCGGCCCGCCAGGGTGCGGCCTCGATCACCCAGTTGGAGATCATGCCGCGCCCGCCAGAGCGCGAAAACAAGGCGCTGACCTGGCCGAACTGGCCGCTCAAGCTGCGCAGTTCGCACGCCCATTCCGAAGGCACCGGCCGCGATTGGGCGGTGCTGACCGCCGACGCCGTCGGCCGCGATGGCCATGTCACCGCGCTGAAATGCGTGCGCGTCGAATGGGTGCGCGCGGCCAACGGGCGGATGGACATGCAGCCGGTTACCGGGTCGGAGTTCGAACTCAAGGCCGATCTGGTGCTGCTCGCCATGGGCTTCGTCGGCCCACGCCAGCCCGGTGCGGTGGCGCAGTCCGGCGTGGCGCTCGATCCCCGCGGCAACGTGCTGGCCGATACCGATGCCTACGCAACCTCGGTCCCACGCCTGTTTGCCGCCGGCGACATGCGCCGCGGGCAGTCGCTGGTGGTGTGGGCGATCCGCGAAGGGCGGCAATGCGCCCGCGCGGTCGATGCGGCGCTGATGGGGGGTAGTTTACTGCCGCGATAGCGCCGCCCGATTAGCGATCGATCTTGTAGAGATCGGCAACCTCGGAACGGGCGACCAATTTCAGGATCGCCGGAAGCGCTCCGGCCTGGTGCCGATAATGCTCGATCATAACGTAGTCGAACTTGTTCTCCCATCCTGTCCAGTACACCCTGCCGCCGCCCGGGGCAGAACGGTCGCCGGCCGGATCGTCCTTGCCGCCGTAGCCGGCAACCAGATCGTGCAGGCTCGGGTACGGCCATCCGGTATCGGTGGTCGATTGGCGAAAATCCGGGGCGAACTTCACCACCATCAGCATGGTGAACAAGGTTGGCACCAGCGCATCGCGATCGATCACCGCCAGCAGCGGCGCGTGCCAGGAAACATTCATCGCCCCGTCACGCAGCCGGCGATCGCCGTCGGAGACATCGATGGTGAGCAGCCGCACCCCCCGTGGCAATGATTGCAACATTTGCCTGATTTCGGCGATCTGCCGATCGGCCTCGCGCATATCAGCCGCCACCAGCAGCGTGCGCCCGAGCACCAGCGCCACGATCACCACCAGCACCGCCCGGCGCGGCCAACGGCCAACCATGGGCGCAAAGGTCGCGGTGCCGACAAGAAGGATCGCCACCAGCAGCGGCAGGCGAAGATCGATGCCGAAAATACCCAGCAGCCAGGTAGGCGCGCACACCGCCATCAAGCCAACCGCAATAACCACCGGCTGAAGTGCGCCCGCCATGCGGAGGCGACCCGAATAGTGCCCGATCGCGAATCCCACCAGTGCCCCCCCTGCGATCACCATGGCGCCGCTGCGATCGTCGAACATCACCGGCGATAGCAACGCATTCAGCTTCTGCAGCGGGCTGCCATAGAAATAGCCGATGATCGGACCCACGAACGGCGGTTCCATGGTAACGCTCCGGACCGCTACCGCCACCGGTACCAACGGCAGCGCCGCCGCCAGCCAGTCGAGCCCGATCGTTCGCCACGGCCGAAAACCTACGCGC
>JAYTQP010000368.1:0-2307 GCA_043746675.1 Rhodospirillales bacterium
ACTTCCAGCTTCTCGAACGCCAGCGG
This sequence comes from Rhodospirillales bacterium, assembly GCA_043746675.1. Taxonomy (GTDB): domain Bacteria; phylum Pseudomonadota; class Alphaproteobacteria; order Acetobacterales; family Acetobacteraceae; genus CAITOL01. The sequence goes on from JAYTQP010000368.1 coordinate 27, forward strand.
AATCCGCTGAATGCCGGCTTTGTAATAACTCACCGTGCCGATCGGATGCGCCCGCCGTTCGGCATTGACCTCCGCCATCCGCTTCACGTTGCCGCCGGCGGAAAACGCGCTGCCAGCCCCGGTCAGAATCGCCACCCGCACCGAGCGGTCGGCGTTCATCCGGCCCACCGCCGCCACCGGACTGCTGATGATGTCATCGGAAATCGGATTGCGCTGTTCGGCCAGATCAAAGTAAGCGTGACGACAGGGCCATCCTGTTGGTGGAGCAGGCTTCGGATATGGTGTTTCCTCGTTTGGGCGGCGCCTGCGGTTGGTGCAATGCCAGTATCTTTTAGGATTTTCAGCATGTTGGAATCGGCAAACCGCTACAAGCCACTGCCTTCAAGGCGATGAAGCGCCGCGCTTTGCTCACCGCCGCCGGCCTTGCCGCGTTCGCCCGGCCGGCGATAGCGGAGGACAGCGTTCCCACCTGGTATCTGCGCGCCGGCGCCACCGCCTACCGCATCGCCCTGCATGGCGCGGTGTTGCGCTGCGACTCCTACGCCGCCAACGGCCCGCCGCCGCCGATCGAAGGCGGCTACACCCACCCGCCGCTGCTGGTCACCCGCGCCCAGCGCGCCGGCGTCCAGTGGCAGGTGGCCGGCGCCGACCAGCCGGACGGGCTCGGCCTCCGCCTCCTGCTGATCTCGGCGGACACCGGCCTGTCCGCCGAGGTCAGCTACATCATCGACCCCGCCAGCCATGTGCTCCGGCGCGACACCATGCTGCTGCACGATGGCTCCGGCCCGCCCGCCGACATCCGCGCCAGCATCGCCGGCAGCTTCGGCGTGCGGGAAAAGATCGAGCGCGCCATTTATCTTTCCGGCGTCTGGGGCCAGGAAGCCGGCGTGGTGCGCGAACTGGCGATGGTGGCACCGCTGCGGCTGGAAAGCCGGGACGGCAAAACCGGCTTCGGCCCGCAGCCTTACATGCTGCTGCGCACGGCGGCGGCCAGCTATGTCTGCCAGATTTTCTGGTCCGGCAACTGGGCCTTGCAGGTCGCGCCCCGCCCCGGCGGCGCGGTGGTTCAAGGCGGCTTCAACAGTTGGCGATTTCGCCACCGGCTGATGCCCAACCAACAGCTTGCTTTGCCCAGCGTGTTGTTCGCCCGCGTCCTTGGCGACCGCAACCGCGCCACCCAACGGCTGCACGATTATCGCCGCGCCATCCGCCCGGACCCGACCCGCGAAATCCCGGTGCAGTTCAACAGTTGGTATCGTTTCTTCGGCGAACCCACCGCCGCCAACATGCTCCCCTTGGTCCCGATCGCGCAGCGCCTTGGCTGCGAGATCTTCGTGATCGACGCCGGCTGGCATCGCACCAACGATGCCGACACCGATGACGACTGGTCGGCCCGCACCGGCGACTGGCGCACCAGCCGCCAGCGCTTCCCCAACGGCCTGCGCGAAGTCAGCGACGCCTGCCATGCCAGCGGCCTGCAATTCGGCCTGTGGTTCGAGCCGGAGGTGCTCGGCCAACTTTCCGCCATCCGCAACGAACACCCGGAATGGCTGCACCAGTCCGACGGCGCCCCGCCCGCCGCGAAGGACCGCGCCATCCTCAATCTCGGCGTGCCCGGCGCCTGGCAACACGCCTATGACCGCATCACCGCGATTGTCGAAGGTGCGGCGGTCGACTGGGTGAAGTGGGATTTCAACACCGACCTCGGTGCCGGCGGCTGGGCGGCGGGGCTGGACGAAGCCCTTGTCGTGCAGGACCCGGTGGTCGCCCATTATCAGGCGCTTTACCAGTTGCAGGATGCCATCCGCGAACGCTTTCCCGCTTTGCTGATCGAAATGTGCGCCAGCGGCGGCAGCCGCATGGACGGCGCCATTCTCAGCCACGCCCATGTCAACTGGATGAGCGACCAGCCCAACCCGCTGCGCAAGCTCGCCATCCATTTCGGCAGCCAGCTCGCCCACCCGGCCGCGCAATGCAACGACTGGCTGGTCGAATGGCCCCCCGGGGTGCTGGTCGGCTACGACGAGGACGCCGCCGAAATCGCCGACCTCGGCGATCTCCAATTTCGCCTGCACGTCGCCATGCTCGGCAGCTTCGGCGTCAGCGCCCATGTGGATAAATGGGCGCCAGCGGATTTCGCCGTCGTCGCCGCCCATGTCGCGCTCTACAAAAACCTGTTGCGGCCGATCATTGCCTTTGGCGACCAGTACCAGCTCACCCACGCGCCGCCGCCGGACGCCAGCGGCGATTGGGCGGCGATCTGGTATGCCGCCAAGGATGG
>JAYTQP010000369.1:0-2094 GCA_043746675.1 Rhodospirillales bacterium
CGACGGCGTGCCCGCCGGCATCGAGCCGCGCTGGCGAGAGACACGGCGGGACAGCATCGTCAGCCGCGATCGCTGGCAGTTCGGGCTACGCCAGGAAGCCATCATCAATCTTCCCGTCGCGGCGCGGCCATGACCGCGATGTTCCTGTCGCGCGCGCGCCTGAAGGCGGATAGCGCCACCCAGGCTCTGGCGCCGTTGTTGCTGCCGCAAGATTTGTCCGCCGGCTTGATGGCTGAACACCGGATGGTGTGGTCGCTGATGTCCGATAGCGCCGACCGAACCCGCGATTTTCTGTGGCGCAAGGAGGCACCTGGCAGCTTTCTTATCCTGGCACCCCGCCCGGCGGTCGCAGGCGGGCTGTTCGATGTTGACAGTAAGCCATGGGAACCGGCTTTGCGGGCGGGCGACCGGCTTGGGTTCCGGCTGCGGGCGAACCCAACCGTTGCGCGAACCTTCGCCGACACCAAAGCCCGTGGCAAGCGTATCGATGTGGTGACGGATGTCATACGCCATCTGCCGAGCTCGGCACGTGCGAACGAGCGTCAGGAGATTATTGTCTCCTCGGGAATGGACTGGCTGGACCGCCAGGGGGTGCGTCTTGGATTCATCGCAGACCGCATGCATTTGCGCGTGGACGGCTACGACACTGTCCGTGTCCAACGGGAGAAGAAACCTGCGGCAGTCCTGGGCGTAATGGAATTCGAGGGCATACTCAAAGTGACCGACCCAGCAGCGCTGATCGCCGGCGTCGCAGCGGGCTTGGGCCGGGCGCGGGCGTTTGGCTGCGGGCTGATGTTGTTGCGGCGCGCCTGAATGCCGCCCGACAGCATGCCCGGCCTGGCGCCACCGCGACCGATCCCGATCAAGGACCGATCCTCCATCCTGTTCATCCAGCGTGGCCAGCTTGACGTTGTGGACGGCGCGTTCGTCGTCGTCGATGTGAACGGCGCCCATAAGATCGTGGTGCCGGTCGGGGGGATTGCCTGCCTGATGCTGGAGCCGGGCAGTCGGGTTTCGCACGCCGCAGTCGTATTAGCGGCGCGTGCCGGTACTCTGTTGATTTGGGTCGGCGAGGCCGGGGTGCGGCTTTATGCCGCCGGTCAGCCCGGCGGCGCGCGTGCCGATCGGCTGTTGTACCAGGCCAGGCTGGCGCTGGATGACGATGCCCGGTTGCGCGTGGTACGGCGCATGTATGCCGTCCGGTTCGGGGAAGATGCCCCAGCCCGCCGCAGCGTCGATCAGCTGCGCGGGATCGAGGGCGCGCGAGTGCGCGAGATGTATCGGCTGCTGGCGCAGCGCCATGGCGTATCCTGGGAAGGCCGTAAATACGATCCCCATGACTGGGGCGCCGGCGATCTGCCCAATCGCTGCCTGTCAGCCGCGACATCGGCCCTGTACGGTCTTTCTGAGGCCGCCATCCTGGCCGCTGGCTATGCGCCAGCAATAGGCTTTCTGCATACTGGCAAGCCCCAAAGCTTCGTCTACGACATTGCCGACCTGTTCAAGTTTGAAACAGTTGTGCCAGAGGCGTTTCGGGTCATGGCGGCGGTGGCCAACGACCGGCCGCTGGACGGTGCACGGATCACCGATCCGGTGGCCGCCGTCCGCCGACGCTGCCGCGACGCCTTTCGCCGCACTGACCTGCTTTCCAAATTGATCCCGACCATTGAGGCGGTATTGGCCGCCGGCGGCTTGCCGGTGCCGGAGGCGCCAGACGAAGCACAACCGATCGCCATTGCTAATCCGGATGCGTCTGGTGATGTGGGGCATCGCGGATGATTGTTGTTATTGTCGAGGACGCACCACCCCGCTTACGCGGCCGGCTCGCGGTCTGGTTGCTTGAAGTTCGGGCTGGGGTTTACGTCGGCAATTACGGTCGCCGGGTGCGGGAGACGATTTGGACCCAGGTGTGCAGCTATATCGGCGAAGGCAACGCCGTGATTGCCTGGGCTGCCGCCAACGATGCGGGATTCGAATTCGATACCACCGGAAAGAACCGGCGAATCCCAATCGACCTGGACGGTTTTCGTCTTGTCGCGATGATGGATGAAGCGGTGGCGGTGGCGCCCGAAACGCTGAAAAAATCGTTACGGC
>JAYTQP010000370.1:0-1854 GCA_043746675.1 Rhodospirillales bacterium
ATGCGGCTGCGCGGTTTGCCCGCCGGAGGTCGCATCAACCGCGGATACGCCGAAAATCAGCACCGGCGCCGCCAGCGGCAGCACCAACAGCGGCAACAGCACCCCGCCGCGCCGCGCACCGATCACCATGCTCGCGCCCAAGCCGCCGAACAGCGACAGCACAAGCGTGCCCGGTAGCAACCCGGCTAGCAGCACCGGCACCAAATCGATCGGCATCCGCAGCATCAGCGCCACCGGCCCGGCGGCGAGCAGCAAAGGCAGCCCGGTGACCAGCCAGTGCACGGCCGCCTTCGCCAGCGCGACGCCGGCCGGCGGCAGGCCGGACAGAAGCAACTGGTCCAGGCTGCCATCCTCGAAATCCGCCGCGAACAGCCGGTCCAGCGGCAGCAAACTCGCCAGTAGCGCGCAAACCCACAAAATTCCCGGCGCCAGCCGCCCCAGCATCTGCGGTTCCGGCCCGATCGCTAGCGGAAACAATGCGGCGGCCAACAAAAAGAACAGCAGCACGGCCAAGGTGTCGCTGCCATGGCGCAGCGCCAGCAGCAAATCGCGCCGCAGCAGGGCAATCCCAAGCCTCATGTCAGCGAAAGCACCTGGGCCGCCGGCAACGGCAGCGGCAGATGGGTGGCGGCGACGATCATGCCGCCGCGCGCCCGGTGCGCCGCCAGAACCGCCCCGAGCCGGCCGACCGAGGCGGCATCGAGGCCCAGGGTCGGTTCGTCCAGCAACCAGAGCGGCGCGGTGCTGACCGCCAGCCGGGCCAGCGCCAGCCGGCGTTTCTGCCCCGCCGACAGCATCCGCGCCGGCAGATCCGCCAGCCCCGTTAGACCCATCGCCGCCAGCCCAATCGCCGGATCGGCCGGTGGCAAAAAATTCTCCGCCGCCGTCAGACCCGGCTTGATCGCGTCGAGATGCCCGAGATACGCCACCCGCCCGGCATGCGCCGTCCGATCGGCCAGCGCATCGTCCGCACCCCACAGCAACTGCCCGCTTGCCAACCGCCCAAGCCCTGCGAGAATGCGCAACAGGGTGGATTTGCCCGACCCGTTCGGGCCGACCAGCAGCAGCGCCGCGCCCGGCGCCAACGCGAAACCAACCCCAGCGAACACCAGCCGTTCGCCGCGGATCGCTGCCATGTCTAGGCCTTGAAACACGTATGCTCCCGATAAGTGGACGCTTAACCCCTTATGGTCTAATCCCGCGCCAATATCGCCCCCCAAACTCCAGCAAAAGAGGCCGCTCCGCATGAAAAGCATCGGGCAGGACAGCTTAAAGACCGCCAAAACGCTGACGGTCGCCGGCAAAACCTACACTTACTTCTCGATCCCCGAAGCCGCCAAAACAATCGGGGACGTGTCGCGCCTGCCGCTGAGCCTGAAAGTCCTGCTCGAAAACGTGCTGCGCTTCGAAGACGGCCAAGCCTACACGGTGGACGATGCCAAATCCATCGCCGGCTGGCTGGTCAAGGCGAGCTCCACCAAGGAAGTGCCGTTCAAGCCGTCCCGCATTCTGATGCAGGATTTTACCGGCGTGCCGGCGGTGGTCGATCTGGCCGCCATGCGCGACGGTATTCTCGCGCTCGGCGGCAAGCCGGCGAAAGTGAACCCGCTGGTCCCGGTCGATCTGGTGATCGATCATTCGGTGATGGTGGATTTTTCCGCCACTGCGGACAGTCTGCGCGAAAACGTGGACGTCGAATTCGAACGCAACGGCGAACGTTATTCGTTCCTGCGCTGGGGCCAGATGGCATTCGATAATTTCCGCGTGGTGCCGCCCGGCACCGGCATCTGCCATCAGGTGAACCTGGAATATCTGTCCCAAGCGGTCTGGACCGCCGATCTGGACGGCAAAACC
>JAYTQP010000371.1:0-1585 GCA_043746675.1 Rhodospirillales bacterium
GTGATCGAGGCGGTGCTGCGGGTCGGCCGGCGGGCGCTCAAATCCCGGCTGCTGGTCGGCATCGCGGCACTCGCCTTCCTCGCTTTGTTCCTGTTCGCCGTGCCTTTCCCGGCGGTGGTCGCGGGCGCCGGGCTGGTCGGCCTGGGCGCGCATTGGCTGGGTTATTCCGTTGCCGGCCGCCATGGCAACGCCGAGGACGATCTGCTGGGGGAAGCAACCCCCGACCACGCCCGCCCCTCGCTCGGCCGCGCTGGCCTGACACTGGCGATCTGGCTGCCGTTATGGCTCGCGCCGGTGGCGTTGCTGGCGGTCTGGCGCGGCAGCGGCGATGTGTTCGCACGTCTGGCGCTGTTCTTCTCGCAGGTTGCGGTGGTGAGCTTCGGCGGTGCCTACGCGGCGCTCAGCTACGTCGCCCAGCAAGCCGTCGATGTGCATCACTGGTTGCAACCGGGGGAAATGCTGGCCGGGCTCGGGATGGCGGAAACCACCCCCGGCCCGCTCATCATGGTGGTGCAATATGTCGGCTTCCTCGCCGGCTACCGCACCCAAGGCGCGCTGCCGCCATTGCTCGCCGGAACCTTGGCCGGGCTGCTCGTCACCTGGGTTACCTTCACGCCCTGCTTCCTCTGGGTCTTCCTGGGCGCGCCCTATGTGGAAGCGCTGCGTGGCGCACGCGCGCTCGGCGCCGCATTGTCGGGGGTGACGGCCGCCGTGGTCGGGGTCATCCTCAACCTCGCGGTCTGGTTCGGCCTGCACGTTGCCTTTCGGGCAAGCGTGCCCTGGCACGGCTTTGGCATGCAGCTCAACCTGCCGCTGCTGTCGAGCATCGACGTCGCGGCAACCACGCTTGCAATCGCCGCGGCGTTGGCGCTGTTCCGTTTCAGGGTCGGGGTTATCGGAACCCTCGCGGGGTGTTCGCTGGCCGGGGTGGTGTGGCGGTTGGCGGTTGGCGGCTAGCGATGCACGGCGATCAGGGCGTCGAGCATGACGACGCCGGTGCGCTGCACGATGAGCGGGTTGATTTCTGCCTCGGCCACTTCCGGCAGGGCCGCCAGGCGGGAGACCGCAACGATTGCATCGGCCAGCGCATCGAGGTCGGCTGACGGCATGCCGCGATAGCCGCGGGCCGGGGCCAGGCCCTTGACCGCCGCGATCATCGCATGCGCGGTTGCCCGATCGACTGGCGCGAGGCGCAGCACGACGTCGTGATAAATCTCCGCCAGCACCCCGCCAGCGCCCAATACCACCACCGGCCCGACCAGCGGATCGCGGCGATAACCAACAATTGCCTCGGCCAAACCCGTCACCATCGGCTGCGCGATGAAGCCGTCGATCTGCCCGCCCAGCCGTGCGGCCATGTCGGCGCAGGCCGCATGCACCGCCGCTGCATCAGCCAAATTCAGCGCCACCGCGCCGGCTTCGGTTTTATGCGCGATGCTGGCGGAGACGGCTTTCACCGCCACCGGATAGGCAAGCGCCGGCAGCGAAGCCGGATCGATGCGAACCGCGTGGTCGGGCAGCCCGAGTGCCGCGAAAACCGCCCGCGCGCCCGGCTCGTCCACCGCCGCCGGCAGCAACGCGCGAA
>JAYTQP010000372.1:0-2965 GCA_043746675.1 Rhodospirillales bacterium
ATCCGCACCAAAGGCGGTGCCAAACTGGCCGCCATCGGCCCGGCCGATATCGAACGCATCGACGCCATCGAACAGGTTACCCGCCACGATGTGATCGCCTTCCTGACCTGGCTCGCCGAAGCCATCGGCGACGACAGCCGCTTCGTCCATCTCGGCATGACCAGCTCCGATGTGCTCGACACCTGCCTTTCCGTGCAGCTCACCCAGGCCGCCGATATCCTGATCGCGGACATCGACGCGCTGCTGGCCGCCCTCAAATCCCGCGCCCTCGAACATAAACACACCGCCACCATCGGCCGCAGCCACGGCATCCACGCCGAACCGACCAGCTTCGGCCTCAAACTCGCCGGTCACTACACCGAATTCGTCCGCAATCGCGCCCGCCTGGTCGCCGCCCGCGCCGAAATCGCGGTCGCCGCCATTTCCGGCGCGGTCGGCACCTTCGCCCACCTCGATCCCGCCATCGAAGCCCATGTTGCCGCCAAACTCGGCCTCGCCGTCGAACCCGTCTCCACCCAGATCATCCCGCGCGACCGTCACGCCGCCTTTTTCTGTGCCCTCGGCGTGGTCGCCTCCAGCATCGAGCGTCTGGCCACCGAAGTCCGTCACCTGCAACGCAGCGAAGTGCGCGAAGCCGAGGAATTTTTCCACGCCGGGCAAAAAGGCAGCTCAGCGATGCCGCATAAGCGCAACCCGGTGCTATCGGAAAACCTCACCGGCCTCGCCCGCATCGTCCGCGCCGCCGTCACCCCCGCCCTGGAAAACGTCACCCTCTGGCACGAGCGCGACATCAGCCACTCCAGCGTCGAACGCGCCATCGGCCCCGATGCCACCGTAACCCTGGATTTCGCCCTCGCCCGCCTGACCAGCATGATGGCCCAACTCACCATCTACCCCGATCGTATGGCCGAAAATATCGAAAGCCTCGGCGGCGTCGTCCACTCCGGCGAAATCCTGCTCCTCCTCGCCAAATCCGGCGTCTCCCGCGAAGACGCCTATGCCATCGTGCAGCGCAATGCGATGGCGACATGGACCCGGCTGGGCAAGCCTGGCGGTAAATCCTTCCGCGAAAATCTTGCCGCCGACCCCGAGATTGCGGGCCGGGTGCCGCCGGAAGCGATTGACGCGGCAATGGACTCGCGGCTGCATTTGCGCCGGCTCGACGCCATCTATCAGCGGGTGTTCGGCGAGGCCGGGCCGGGCGCGCCGAGATAACGAATGCGTCGCTGGCTTTGTACTATGCTGATTGGGCTTGAAATTCGTCCATATATGGACTAAGTCCAGATACAAACGGAGAAGCCAATGTCTTTCGCCATCGCGCGTAAAGTCCCTGCTGGCCGTCACCCGCCGCTGGATCGCTACGCCCCGCTGAACCGGCGCGCACTGAGTGGACCGGGGCTGCGCACGTTTCTTGCCATCGCCGATTTGTGGCAGTTGAACGAGACCGAACGGCGGATGCTGCTCGGCCTGCCCTCGCGTTCCACCTACCAGAACTGGGCCAAGGCGGCGCGCGAACACCGCGATTTCACCCTGGATCTGGACGTTCTCACCCGTATTTCCGCCGTGCTGGGCATCCATCAAGCTCTCGGAGTGCTGCATACCAGCGAGCCGGATGGGATCGCCTGGCTGCGCGGACCGCATGAGGCGACCGTGTTTGGCGGCAGCCCGCCGCTTGCATTGATGACTTGCGGCACGATGGATGCGCTGCTCACGGTGCGCCGTTTTCTGGATGCGGCGCGTGGCGGCCAGTACATGCCACCCAACCTGATCGACCAAGATTTTCGCCCTTATGCCGACGCGGACATTGTCTTCACTTGAACCATGCGTCGGCGCCGAACCCATCGCATCGGCTGATCCCATCCCGCTTTCCTCCGATCGGCGTGTTCGACAGCGTTGCCACCGCCGCCGACCTGCGGGCGGTGATGGAACTGGTCGGTTGGACCAACGATCGACTGGTCCAGGACCGGATCAACCGACTGCCGGAAACCGAATGGGTTTATGACCGCCCAAATGCCAGCGTGGTGATGGCGTCCTTCCTGCACGTCGCCCCCGGCGGCATGCGCTTCAGCGGCCCCGAGCTCGGCGCTTGGTATGCGGCGGCAAGCCTTGCAACGGCTTCGGTCGAAGTTGCGCACCATCTGCGCCGCGAGGTCGTCGCGCGCGGCCTACCGCACGTCAGCCGCGTTTATCGCGAATATAGTGCCGCCCTGCACGGTGATTACCGCGACCTGCGCGGACAGGCACTTGCGCAGCCTGATATCTATCGCGGCACCGACTATGGCGCGGCCCAGTCCTTCGGCGAAACCATCCGTGCCAATGGCGGTGCCGGCATCATCTATGACAGCATCCGCCACGCCGGCGGCACCAATATGGTCGCCTACCGTCCGCGCAATATCACCGATATTGCCCAAGCCGGGCATTTCACCATCAGCGTGCGCGCCGATCGACCGCGCATCGAGGTCCGCCGGTTGCCGGGTTAATCCGCCGTAGCGCCCATCTTCTCCGCCAACGTAGGCAAACTGGTACGGGCTTTGGGGGTGATCCAGGCTTGCAACCGTTCGAGGTAGAGGTAGATGACCGGGGTTGTGTAGAGGGTCAGGATCTGGCTCAGCGCGAGGCCGCCGACCATGGCGTAGCCGAGCGGGCGGCGCAGTTCGGAGCCGGCGCCGTGGTTGAGCATCAGCGGCAGGCCGCTGAAGAGCGCTGCCATGGTGGTCATCATGATCGGGCGGAAGCGCAGCAGGCAGGCTTGGCGGATGGCTTCCTCGGCGGGGATGCCTTCGCTGCGCTGGGCGTGCACGGCGAAGTCCACCATCATGATGCCGTTCTTTTTCACGATCCCGATCAGCAGCAGCAGCCCGATCACCGCGATCAGCGACAGGTCGTAGCCGAACGCGGTCAGCATCAGCAGCGCGCCGACGCCGGCGGATGGGATGGTGGATAGGATGGTAACCGGCAGGATGTA
>JAYTQP010000373.1:0-2740 GCA_043746675.1 Rhodospirillales bacterium
TGGGGCACCGAACTGGCGATGGCGCCGTTCTTCGGGGTGATGGGTGTCGCCCCGCCGCCGGCCTTCGGCACCATCGCATCCAAGGAACCGCGCCTGCACGGCGGCAATCTGGACAACAAGGAACTGGTCGCCGGCTCCACTTTGTTTCTGCCGGTCTGGGTCGAAGGCGGCTGCTTTTCGGTGGGCGATGGCCATGGCGTGCAAGGCGACGGCGAGGTTTGCGTCACCGCGCTGGAAATGTGCCTCGACGGCCGCTTCACCTTCGTGCTGCACAAGCAGTCCGGCGCCGAGCCGGCATTGCGCTACCCGCGGGCGGAAACGCCCACCCATTTCATCAGCATGGGCATGCATGAAGACATGGACCAGGCGATGAAAACCGCGCTGCGGGAAATGATCGCTTTCATCTGCATCCGCTCCAACCTGTCGCGCGAGCAGGCTTATGCCTTCTGTTCGCTAGCGGTGGATTTCCACGTAACCCAGTCGGTGAACGGCGAAAAAGGCGTGCACGGCATGCTGAAGAAGGGGCTGCTTTTCTAGCCTCGCCTCAGCGAGGCCCATGCCGCCGACCCTGCATGACCGTTTCACGACCCTGTCTGGACATCGCGCCGGTGTGCCCCAATCTAGGGGCTGACGCCGCAACCGGTCGGCGTCCAATGAGGAGAGACGCAACATGCTCAAATTCTACTATAATCTCGCCCCCAACCCGACCAAGGTCGCGCTCTGCCTGGAAGAAATGGGGCTGCCCTACGATCTCGTGCCGGTTGATACCCGCAAGGGCGAGCAGCACATGGCGGATTTCCTCGCGATCAACCCGAACGCCAAAGTGCCGGCGATCGTCGATGATGGCGCCACCGTGTTCGACAGCAACGCCATCCTGCTCTACCTCGCCGAAAAAACCGGCAAGTTCCAGCCGTCCGGCCTGGCCAAGCGCGGCGAAATGCTGTCCTGGATGATGTTCGTGGCCTCCGGCATCGGCCCTTATTCTGGCCAGGCGGTGCATTTCCGCAACGTCGCGCCGGAACCGAAGGAATATGCCGTCAACCGTTACATGTTTGAAGCGTTGCGCCACTGGCATATCCTCGATGCCCGCCTCGCCACTCACACCTGGATGCTGGGCGACGAATATTCGGTCGTCGATATGGCGGTCTGGGGCTGGTCGCGACTGGTTGGTTTCGTGCTGGGCGCCGAGGAAATGGCGAAAATGCCGAACCTGCAACGCCATCTCGACGCCATCAACGCCCGCCCGGCGGCCGCCCGCGCCCTGGCGCTGAAAGACCGGCACAGCTTCAAGGCGGATATGGACGACGCCGCCCGGCTGGCGATGTTCCCGCATCTCGGCAAAAAAGTCGCCTGAAAGCCGCTCGCGCGCGCGAACAGGGGGAGAAGCCTTCGGGTTTCTCCCCTTTTTGCGTGCTGGGTGACGCGCTTGCGCAAACCGGGCTAGGCTCGGCGCCGACAGCAGGGAAGGAACGCGGCCATGAAGGTCGGAATGTCGATGAATATGCTAAGCAAACCAGGCCGTTCCGACGCTTCGGTGCTGGCTGACCATCTCGCGCTCGGTGCCTTGGCCGAACCGCTCGGCTTCGATTCGCTATTCGCCCTCGAACATCATTTCACCGGCTACGCGATGTCGCCGGACCCACTGCAACTGCTCACCTATTTCGCCGGCATGACCAAGCGCATCACCCTCGGCACCTCGGTGATCGTGCTGCCCTGGCACGACCCGATCCGGGTCGCCGAGCAGATCGCCCTGCTCGATATTTTGTGTGGCGGGCGCTGCCTGTTTGGCTTCGGGCGCGGCGCCGCCAGCGTGGAATATGCCGGCTTCCGGGTGAAGATGGAGGAAGCCCGCCCACGCTTCGTCGAAGCCGCGCAAATCGTCATGAAGGCGCTGTCGGAAGACGTGTTCGAGTTCAAAGGCGAATTTTTCGACATTCCGCGCATGACCATCCGCCCACGCCCGATTTCTCAACCGCAACGGCGCTTCTACGCCTCCTCGGTCAGCCCGGAATCGGCAGAAATCATGGCCCGGCTCGGTTTCGGCATGCTGGTCATCATGCAGAACGAATGGGGCAAGGCCGCCGCCGACATCCACCGCCACCGCGCGCTGGCAATCGAAATGGGCCACGCACCGCGCCCACCGATCGTCTCGACCAACATCTCCATCGCCCCCAGCCGGGCGGAAGCGCGCGACCGCGCCGCCGAATTCCTCAGCCGCAAATGGGATTCGATCGACAATCACTACAAGTTTTCCGACGGCCATCTCGGCAGCGTCAAAGGCTACGAATCCTACGGCAGCATGGCCAAGACCTATTCCAAGCTGAAGGAAGCCGAACATCGCGCCAAGGCGACCGATTTTTACGTCAGCATCCAGGTCACCGGCACGCCGGAAGATTGTCTGGAACAAATCGCCGAACTGACCCGACTGACCGGCCTCGATCACCTCACCGCCGAATTTTCCTTCGGCGGCATGCCGGCGGAAGATGCGGAGGTGAATCTGCGCCTGTTCGCCGACCGGGTCATGCCGATTTTGCAGCGCGATCCGGCCTTCCGCGGCGGCGGCGAGCCGCAGGCGATCGTCGCCCCGGCGCTTGTCAGCAAAAGCCCCGATCTGTTCGCCCCAGCCTGAAAGCATCCCGGCCATGCAAACATCCCTGCGCCCGCTGCTGCGCGACCTGACCTTTACCGAAGGGCCGCGCTGGCACCAGGGGCGGCTATGGTTTTCCGATTTCTACAGCCA
>JAYTQP010000374.1:0-6476 GCA_043746675.1 Rhodospirillales bacterium
GAAGGGCACGCCGCAGCGGGCACAGAACGGCGCCGAAATGAAGCTGGTGGCGCGAAAGCAGGCGGCGCAAAACTGGCCTTGCGCTTCCACCGGCGCGTCGCAGGTCAGGCATTGCGGCGGCAGCAGCAGGTCGAGCGTGGCCAGGCCGAGTTTTCGGGCGATCGCGGCCAGCATTGTTACACGCCGAACTTCACCGTGCCGTCGCGTTCGATTTCGTGGACAAGATCGATCTCCCAGGACAGATAGGCTTTCATCGCGTCCTCTACGCCGGAATTGCGGTCGTACGGGCGGAGGTAGAAATCCACGCAGGCAGTGTCCGGCGGAACCTGCCGGTCGCGGTGCAACGGCAGCCCTGCGGCACGCCACGCCGCGGTGCCGCCGGCCAACGCCTCCACCGGCGCCTTGGTCAATGCCTGCACTTCGGCCACAGCGAGGCGCGCCAGCGCACCATCGGGCGAGGTCACCACCACCAGCCGGGCCCGCGCCAACGCCGGTGCCAATTCCGCCAGCCGGGTGCGGATGCCCCAGAGCGCGCCGGGAATATGGCCGTCGCGGAATTCGATGCTGCGGGCGAGGTCGATGACCACCGCCTTGGTGGCGGCCAGCGCCGTGGCGGCAATGCCGCGCACGGCCGGTAGCGCGGCGGGGGTGCTGGTCGTCACCAGCGCCCCCGTGAGCGCATTTTGCAGCACGAACACCTCCCGATGGCCCATCTGGCGCAGCCACGCGGCCGACATGCGGGCGCGCACCCCATCGTCGTCCACCACCACGACGCGGGCGCCGCGCACCCCGATCCAGGTGTCGGTCGCCTGCACCAACTGCCCGCCGGGCGCGGACACGCTGTCCGCCCGATGCCCGGCGGCGAATTCGACCGGGTCGCGCACATCGAGGATATAAAGTGTGCGCCCGGCATCTGCCTTCAGCGCCGCCAGCCCGGCTTCGTCGAGGTTCTGCACCTGGCTGCGGGCGGCGAATGCCTGGGCGCGTTCCATGGCCAGCGCCGCCGTTGCCGGCCGCGCCGGCACGAATTCGGCCGCCTGCCCGCGTGCGCAGGCAAGGCCGGCGAGTTCCCAGCCCATCGTGCCGTTGCGCAGCGCCACCACCTTGTTCGGCACGCCAGCCTGCCGCAGGCTTTCGGCGCCAAGGATCGAGCGGGTTCGCCCGGCGCAGTTGACCACGATCAGCGTGTCCGGGTTCGGCACCAGATCGCCGATCCGGTAGGCGAGTTCGCCGCCCGGCACGCTCACCCCGCGCGGGATCGACATGCGGCGATATTCCTCGATCGTGCGGCTATCCAGCACCACCATGTCGCGACCATCGTGCAGCCATTCGTTCAAATCCGGCGCGTCCACGCTTTCGGTGCCGAAATGGTGCTCGATCCACTCGCCGAACGCCTTGGACGGCACGTTGACGCCCGAAAACAAAACATAGCCGGCGGCGTCCCACGCCGGCGTGCCGCCTTCCAGCACGCTGACATCGGTGTAGCCGTCGGCCTGCAAATCCGCCGCCAGGGTTTCGGCCAGGCCGCGCCCGTCATCCACGCACACCACCCGCGTCGCCTTGCACGGCAGCAGGCTGGGGATGCGCAGTTCGGCCCGCGACAGCGGGCAGGGATTGGCCCAGAACAGATGCGAGGCGCCGAATTCACCTTCCTCGCGCGCATCGAGCAGCGCCAGTTCGCCGCCATCGCCGATCCAGCCGCGCAGGGTCGGGCAATCGATCTTCTTCATGGCGGCGTTCCTTCTGGCACGCGCCGAGTTTACGCCGCACCGCCACCGGCGGGCAATCCGGGCTTGGCGGCCCCCCAGGCTTGGCAGCCCAGGCTTGGCAGCAGCACCGCCGGCGTGCATGTGGTCCGCCATGGCAGACACAATGCACGTGTTCGACCGGGTAGCGGTGCGGCGGCATCGGGATCGTGCGGCCGGCAGCCTGGACCGGGTTGCCAGCGTGCTGGCCGATGTGGCCGACCGGCTGTTGGACCGGCTGGACGACATCAAGCGCGATTTCACCGACGCGCTCGACGTTGGCGGCCGAGGCGCGGTGGCGCCGCGGCTGCGCGCGCGCGGCATCGCGGTGACCTGTTCCGACCTCTCGCCGGCGTTGGCCCAACAGGCCGGTGGCGTGGCGGCTGATGAGGAGTTTTTGCCGTTCGCCACCGCCAGTTTCGACCTGGTGGTGGCCAATCTCAGCCTGCACTGGGTGAATGATCTGCCCGGCGCGCTGATCCAGTTGCGCCGCGTGCTGCGGCCGGACGGGCTGTTGCTGGCCAGCCTGCCGGCGCTCGGCACGCTGGGCGAATTGCGCGCGGCATTAACCGCGGCGGAAGCCGAAATCACCGGCGGCGCCGCGCCACGGGTGTCGCCGTTTCCGGATTTGCGCGACTGCGCCGGCCTGCTGCAACGCGCCGGCTTCGCGCTGCCGGTGGTCGATGGCGATGACATCACCCTACTTTATGCCAACCCGCTCGACCTGCTGCGCGATCTGCGCGCCGCCGGCGAAACCAACGCGGTCGCCCTGCGTGATCGCCGGATTCCGCCGCGCGCTTTATTCCCCGCAGCCCTCGCCGGCCTGCCGGCGCGCGATGGCCGCAGCCCGGCGACCTTGCGGCTGGCGATGCTGACCGGCTGGGCACCGTCCCCCAGCCAGCCAAAGCCGGTCGCACGCGGCAGTGCCACGGTTTCGCTGGCCGACGCGCTGCGCGCCGATCCGCCGCATCCCTAAAACCCGGGCGTCACGCTTACTTCGGCAACCCGCAGCTATGGTCCTGCAATTCCTCGCCGCTGCCGGGGTCGAGCGTCATCATATCGGCGTGGTCGTCGAGCATATAGAAACCGTTCTGCCCGGCAAACTCCGCACCAACGAGCACGATGGTATGGTGTCCGAAATCGGCCACCGAATCCGGTTGCTCGGACGCCAGCAGCCGGAACGGATTGGTGCTAGCCAGATCGTCGGCGGCGATGCGGCGCACCCGGTAGCTGTGCCCACCCGGCATTGGCACGCTGGCCCAGTGATCGGCAGTCAACCCCTGCAACACCGCACGCACATCGGCGCGCACGCAGTCGATATGGATATGCAATTGGTTCTGCGAGCGCCCGGTTTCGGAATTGATCGCCAGTGAAACCGCCTCGCGCGGCAGCGGATGCCCGAGCCGGGCCTCCACATAATGGCGGGCATTCCAGGCATCGGCGAAGTAGTTCGGGGTTTGCGGCGCCAGCACGGCGGCGTCCTCGATCCCGGTGACCTTCGCGGTCGGGATGAGAAGATGCTGGGCGATGCCGTTCAGGTCTTTCAGCACCGCGAAGCCGCCGTCGCGCGAAACCTCGGCGCACGGCTTGCCGTCGGCCGCCGGCACGCATTTATCGTGCACGATTTTCCACAGAATATCCGGGTCGGCGGCGCGCGCGGCCCCCGACAACAGCAGCAATACCGCAACGATAGACTTCATGCGCCCCCCTCGACCCGAACCCCGGGATGGAAAAATCCGTAGACCCGCCGCGCGATTTCCTTCGACACGCCGGGTGCGGCCTCCAGATCGACCAGTCCGGCCTGCTTTACCCCACGGGCGGAGCCGAAATGGTTCAGCAACGCCCGTTTGCGCCCCGGTCCGATGCCGGCGATGTCGTCCAGTTCGCTTTGCACCAGGGTTTTCGATCGCCCGGCGCGGTGGGTGGTGATGGCGAAGCGATGCGCCTCATCGCGCAGCCGTTGCAGGAAATACAGCACCGGATCGCGGGGCGGCAACTGGAACGCTTCCCGCCCATCCATGTGGAACCACTCCCGCCCGGCGTTGCGGTCCGGCCCCTTGGCGACGCCGACCAGCATCACGTCGTCGATGCCGAGTTCTTCCAGCACACCACGGGCGGCCGATAGCTGGCCGGCGCCGCCATCGATTAGCACCAGATCGGGCCAGACCGCCGTATCGTCCTTCAAGGCGCGGGCGAACCGCCTGGTCAGCATTTCCCGCATCATGGCGAAATCGTCGCCTGGGGTGATCGGCCCGCGGATGGCGAATTTGCGATACGCCGCTTTGTCGAAACCCTCCGGCCCGGCGACGATCATCACGCCGTAGGCGTTGGCGCCCATGATGTGGGAATTGTCGTAAACCTCGATCCGCGCCGGCGGCGGCATGTCGAACAACGCGCCGGTCGCCTCCAGCAGCTTGGCCTGGCCGGCAGTTTCGGCCAGCTTGCGTTCCAGCGCCTCGCGCGCATTCAGTTCGGCATGCGCCATCACCGCGGCCTTTTCGCCGCGCTGCGGCACTGCGATTTCCACCTTGCGGCCATTGCCGAAAGTTTGCGACTTCAGGGTTAGTGCCTCCTCGATCAGCCCCTGCTCTTCCAGTTCGCGGTTCAGCAGCACCAGCGGCGGCGGCGGCTTGTCGTCGTAGAACTGGGCGACGAAGGCGGCCAGCACCTCCGGGGTTTCCTCGTTCTTGGTGTGGGTCGGGTAGAAAGCGCGATTGCCGTTGTTGCGGCCGCCACGGACAAAAAACACCTGCACGCAGGTTTGCCCGGCGATCTGCCAGGCGGCGATCACATCGGCGTCCCCCAGGCTCGCCGGGTTGATCACATCGGTGCCCTGCACGCTGGTCAGCGCGCGAATGCGGTCGCGGATGGCGGCGGCAAGCTCGAATTCCAGCACCGCGGCCGCTTGTTCCATTTCATCGGCCAGGTCGCGCTGCACCGATGATGCCTTGCCGGCCAGAAACGCCCGCGCCTGGTCGGCCAGGCCGGCATAATCCGCCGCCGAAATCCGCCCCACGCATGGGGCCGAGCATCGCCGGATCTGATGCAGCAAACACGGCCGGCTGCGATTGGCGAACACTGTATCGGCACAGGAACGCAGCAGGAATACGCGCTGCATGGCGGTCACCGTCTGGTTTACCGACCAGGCGGAGGCGAACGGGCCGAAATAGCTGCCCTTGCGGGTGCGCGCGCCGCGATGCTTGGCGATCTGCGGAAACGCATGATCCTCGGTCAGCACCAGCCAGGGATAGGATTTGTCGTCTCGCAGAACGATGTTGTACCGCGGCTTCAGCCGTTTGATCAGGTTGGCTTCGAGCAGCAGGGCTTCGGCTTCGGTGTGGGTGGTGATGATTTCCATCGTCACCGTTTCCGCCACCATCCGTCGCAACCGCTCCGGCAGGCGGTTGATCTGAGTGTACGACGTCACCCGCTTCTTCAGCGCCCGCGCCTTACCAACATACAAAGCCGCGCCGTCCGCGCCCAGCATGCGATAAACGCCCGGCGACGGCGGCATGGTTTCCAGCGCGGTTTCGATCACCGCGACCCCGCGCGGCGGAACTGGTTCGGGCGGGATTGTTTCGGTCAAATTTGTTTCAGTCACTGGGCCCCTGGTCGCGGCGTTGCCATGTTGGCGGGCAGAGTAGCAAATATGGATCGGGAGCGTCGAATTTCATCCACGATTCCTGTGGATAACTCTGTGTGCAATGGCGCGATCCGGTGCCTAAGCCACAGGAATCGCTTACCCTACACGGATTGCCTTATTTTAATGCAATCACTCTAAGCTATTGATTTTATTATCGTGAAAGATGACAGCCATGTTACATTCTTAAGACATGGCGGCATGTGACTGAATTTGAAGCTGCATTTCGCCGCGGTGGACAAATTCAGCGGCGCCTTCGTTCAACCGTCACCCCGGCACTCGCCACGTCGGCGAAAATGTCAAGCTTCTCCAGCGTAATTCGGGCGGAAATAACCCGCGGGTCACGCAGCGTTGCCTCCGCGATCCGCTCGGCCAAAGTCTCCACCAGATTGACGTGACCGGCGGTGCAGAGATCGCGCACCAGCACCGCCAGCGCCTCGTAATCCACCACCCGCGATAGCTCGTCCCGCCCGACCGGGGCGCGCGACATCGGCAACGCGCCATCGTCGACAACGCCGAGATCGACGTTGATCCGAATGCGCTGCCTCGCCGCCCGCTCATGTGCGTAAATCCCGATGCTGGCCAGCAGCACCATGTCGCGCAGGAACACATGCCGTATCCCCAAAGCCGCGTCGGCAATCCGCGCCCGCTCCATCGGCCTACTCCTCCATTTGCACGCCCGGCGTCGGGCCCCACTGCAAATGCTGGCCCCCATCCAACGCAATCATCTGGCCGGTCATCGATGGCAATTCCAACAGCGCCCGTACCGCCCGGCCAACTTCCTCCGGCGTCGGGCCATAGCCCAACGGCACACTTGCTGCCTGCCGGTCGAACTGCGCCTGCGTCTGGCGGCTGTTCGGCAGCGCCGGCCCCGGCCCGATCCCGTTCACCCGAATGCGCGGCGCCAACGCCAGCGCCATCGCCTGCGTCAGCCCCCACAACCCCATCTTGGACACCGTATAACTCACGAAATGCGGCGTCAGCGACCACACCCGCTCATCCAGCATATTGACCACCAACCCACGCGCCGCGCCGGGCAATGCTTTCGCAAACGCCTGCATCAACACAAACGGCGCCCGCAAATTCGGCTC
>JAYTQP010000375.1:0-1644 GCA_043746675.1 Rhodospirillales bacterium
TCCGGCGATACCGACGTATTCTGGAACGCGCTCGGCCACCTGCTGCTGCCGGCCTCGATCCTCGGCTATCTCTCGCTCGCCTACGTCGCGCGGATGACGCGCAGCTTCATGCTGGCGCAGTTGAAGCAGGAATATATCCTGGCAACCCTCGCCAAAGGGCTGTCGCCGTTCCGGGTGGTGTGGGTCCACGCGCTCGGCAATGTCTGGGTGCCGCTGGTCACCGTGATCGCGCTCACCTTCGGCAGCCTGCTGGAGGGCGCGGTGCTGACCGAAACCGTATTCGCCTGGCCCGGACTGGGGCTGTATCTGAAGAATTCGCTGTTCGCCGCCGACCTCAACGCGGTGATCGGCGGCACCATGCTGGTTGGCGTGGTTTATATCGTGCTCAATATGCTGTCCGATCTGGTCTATACTTTGGTCGATCCGCGCGCCGGGGAGCAGCAATGACCGCCCGTGCCTGGCTGCTCGATCCCGCCCCGGCGAGCCGCCGGCAGGCCCGGCTCGGCGGGGCCTTCCGGGCCTGGCTGGCCTTCCGCCGCAATTCGTTGGCGATGACCGGGCTGGTCATCGTTGGCCTGCTGGTGCTGATCGCGATTTTCGCGCCGCTGCTGGCCGACCGCCATCTGGCGGTTGAACAAGTGCTGGCGGACCGGCTGCAGCCCTGGTCGGCGCAGCATTGGTTCGGCACCGATCAGCTTGGCCGCGACATCATGACGCGGATGATCTTCGGCGCCCGCATCACGCTCACCATCGTTTTCCTGGTCAGCGTCATCGTGGTGCCGATCGGGCTTGCGATCGGGCTGCCGGCTGGCTATTTCGGCGGCTGGGCGGATGCGGTGCTGATGCGGATCACCGACATCTTCCTGGCCTTTCCGCGCCTCGTCCTGGCACTCGCCTTTGCCGCCGCGCTCGGGCCGGGCATCGAGAACGCCGTCATCGCCATCGCGCTGACCGCCTGGCCGCCCTACGCCCGCCTCGCCCGCGCTGAAACCATGACCAGGCGCGATGCCGAATTTATCCAGGCCGCGCGACTGCTCGGCGCCTCGCCTTTGCGCATTCTGGCGACCCAGATCGTGCCGCTGTGTCTGCCCAGCGTGATCATCCGCCTGACCTTGGACATGGCCGGCATCATCCTGACCGCCGCCGGGCTTGGCTTCCTCGGCCTCGGCGCCCAGCCGCCGGCCGCCGAATGGGGGGCGATGGTGTCCGACGGGCGGCAGGTGCTGCTGGACCAATGGTGGGTGGCGACCCTGCCGGGGCTGGCGATTTTCATCACCTCGCTCGGCTTCAACCTGCTTGGCGACGGGCTGCGCGACGTGTCGGACAGCCGGGCGTGAACGATACGCTGCTGTCTGTGCGCAATTTGCGCGTGGTCTATCCCGGCGATGACGGCGATTTCCATGCCGTTCGCAATGTCAGCTTCAGCCTCGGGCGCGAACGGCTCGGCATCGTCGGCGAAAGCGGCTCGGGCAAATCCACCACCGGCCGCGCCATCATGGGCCTGGTCGCCGCCCCCGGCCGGGTCAGCGCCGATGTGATGCGCCTCGGCGACGACATCGACCTCACCCGCCTGAACGAGGCCGGCTTCCGCAAGCTGCGCGGCAAACGCATCGCGATGGTGCTGCAAGACCCGAAATACTCGCT
>JAYTQP010000376.1:0-2818 GCA_043746675.1 Rhodospirillales bacterium
ATAGATCGCACCGTCGCTCAGCCGAAAATCCTCGATTGCCGCGCCGGCCAGTCCCCAATCGGGCTGATCCGGCGCGATCGGGTCGGCCACTGCTTCAACGAATTGCCGCCAGTCATTGGCGACGCTGCCCGGCCGGTGCGCGGGCGTTATTTGCCTTGTGTGGTCGCAGTGATAGCCGCGGAGCTGTTCGACCAGTTCGCCGGTGTTGCCGTGGAGCAGCGCCAGCCGGGCGGCGATGTTGGCGTCTACATGCCAGCCCAGCAGCATGCGTTCGTCGAAGCCGTGCATCCGCA
Organism: Rhodospirillales bacterium; assembly: GCA_043746675.1. GTDB lineage: Bacteria > Pseudomonadota > Alphaproteobacteria > Acetobacterales > Acetobacteraceae > CAITOL01. Next base: position 294 of record JAYTQP010000376.1, read on the forward strand.
CCAGATCGTCGCGCCGCACCAGTTGGAAATCGCCGGGGCCGTCGAACCGGTAGCTTGCAGTGTCGGAATAGACGATTTCGTTGAGGTGAAACGCGGTGCCCCAGCCAGCGACGGTGGCGATGGTTCCGGCGGCATCGCCACGATCGAGCGATTCCCACAGCGATTCGGGAATTTCATAGCGCGGCGAATGATAATAGCCGTCCGCCAGCGGTCGCACGATTTCGGTCAGGCTGGCCGCCGCCAGCGGCACGAAAATCATGTCGGTGTTGGTGGAGAGCACCCATTTGTTGGCCGGATTGGCCCGCCGCACCGCCACGTTGCGGGCCACCGGCTCCAGCGCCTGCAAATGGGTCAGGCCGCGAAAGCGCGCATGCTGCGCCGGGCGCACCCGCAGCACCCGCAACCGCGCCCGCGCCGCCGGGGTCAGCGTGTCCTGGATTGCCTCCGGAAAGGTCGGAAAATCGTCCGGCGTATTATAATCCACGAACAGGATTTCATCGTCGGGATCGCTGAGCAGGGCTGCGATGCAGTTCAGGCTCAGCGCCGCCCGCTTGTGCAGATTATAGCCGTAGCTGTCATTGCGGCCGTAAAGGATAACGGAAATCACCGGCGCGTCCTGTTCTGCCCCGCCGTTCTAGAGCATGAGGACGGCTGGTAGAAGCGGCCCTCTCGACGCGGCGGCGGCGGCGGCCTATCTGCCGCGACGATGAAATTGTTGCACGTCATTGCTGGGGCGGAGGTGGGCGGGGCGGAAACCTACGCCCAGGATGCGATTCTGGCGTTGCACGCCCGCGGGGTGGCGCAAACCGTGCTGACCCGCCCCTGGCCGGCGGTGATGGCGCGCTATGCCGCCGCCGGGGTGGATGCGCGGCCGTTCGGCTTCTCCCACCTGGCCCGGCTCGCCTTCGCGCCGCGCCGCATCGGGGCGCTGGCGCGCGCGCTCGGGGTGGATCTGGTGCATGGCTGGATGCAGCGTGCCGTCAGTTGCATCCCGGCCGGCCTGCCCTGCCCGGTGCTCGGCTGGTTCGGGGATTATTACGACCTGAAATATTTTCGCAGCGCGGACATCTGCGTTGGCGTTACCCGCGACATCGCCAGCTACATCGCCGCATCGGGCTTTCCGGCCGCGCGGGTGTTCACCGTCAACACCTTTGGCACCATGCCGGACGCCGCCCCGGTCAGCCGCGCCAGCCTGGATACGCCGGACGACGCCACGCTGCTGCTGGTGCCAGCGCGCATGCACAAGGTGAAGGGGATCGACATCATGCTGCGCGCTTTGGCGCAAACCCCTGCTGCCTATTTGTGGCTCGCCGGCGACGGGCCGGAAAAAGCCGCCTACCAGGCGCTCGCCGCCGAACTGGGGCTGCAAGGCCGGGTGCGCTTTCTCGGCTGGCGGCATGACCGGCGGGCGTTGTTCGAGGCGGCCGACATCGTCGTGCTGCCCAGCCGCTACGAACCCTTCGGCACCGTGATCGCCGAAGCCTGGGCGATGCAGCGCCCGCTGGTGGCGAGCCTGGCCGACGGCGCAAGGCAATATGTGGCGGACGGCGAGAGCGGGCTGCTGTGCCCGATCGAGGACCCCGCCGCGCTGGCCGCCTGCCTGCGTCGGCTGATCGCCGCGCCGGCGTTGCGCGCGCAGCTCATTCGCGGCGGCACCCTGGCCTATCAGGCCGATTTCACCCAGGATGTGGGGATCGACCGGCTGATCGCCTGCTACCAGAGCAGCATTCGCCTGGGCGTGCGCAGGACTGAACCACCATGACCCGGCTGGGCCGCATCGACGTTTATGTGTTCCGTCAGTTGCTGCTCGGGGTGCTGGCGGTGACGTTCGGGCTGACCGCGTTGGTGTGGCTGGTTGCGTCCCTGCGCTATGTCGAGGTCGTCGTCAATCACGGCCAGTCCTTGCTGGTGTTTCTCAAGCTGACCGGGCTGAAAATCCCCGATTTCGTTGCCATCATCCTGCCGATCAGTTGCTTCGGGGTGGTGCTGCGGGTTTATCTGCGGCTGTCCGATGATCGGGAGCTGACGGTGATGCGGGCCGCCGGCATGTCGCAATTCGCCCTGGCCCGGCCGGCGCTGGCCCTCGCGGTGGCCGCGATCGCCGCCGGCTACGCGCTCAATTTGTGGATGGTGCCGGCGAGCGCTGTGCTGTTCCGCCAGTATTTGTTTGAAATCCGCAATCAGCTCGATGCCTTCACCTTGCAGGAAGGCGTGTTCAACCAGATCGGGCCGCAGATGATGGTGTTCGCCCGCGCCCGCGCGCCGGATGGCAGCTTGCGCGGCATCATGGTCGATGATGGCCGCGACCGGCTGCATCCTTACACGGTGTTCGCCGAAACCGGCCGGCTGCTGATCGGCCCGTCCGGTCCGCAGGTGGTGCTGAACGCTGGCACCCGGCAGGAGGTGGACGGCAGCACCGGCCGGCTGAACGTGCTGTCGTTCAGCGAGAACGTATTCGACCTGTCCAGCCCCAGCCGCGCCGAGGCGCAGCGCGTGCGCGACACCGGCGAGCTTGGCCTGCTGGA
>JAYTQP010000377.1:0-1925 GCA_043746675.1 Rhodospirillales bacterium
AGCGCGATATGCCCGTTCACCCCGAGAATGCGGCTCACCAGTTCGCGCTGAAACCCGGTCATCACCGAACTAACGACGATCAACGTCGCCACCCCGAGCGCGATCCCAACCAGCGAGAAAATCGCAATGATCGAAACGAAGCGTTCGCCCTTCCGCGCCCGCAGATACCGTCCGGCCACCATCCGCTCGAACGGACCGAACATCAGCCGATGCGCGCCAACGCGTCCTCGGTGGACAACTCCACCCGCTCCCCGGTCGCCCGCCGCTTCAACTCCACCATCCCCCTCGCCGCCCCGCGTGGCCCGACAATGATCTGCCAGGGATGGCCCATCAGATCGGCATCGTTGAACTTCACCCCGCCGCGCTCGTCCCGATCGTCGTACAGCGCGTTGCCGGCGAGTGCTGCGTAAAGCCCTTCGCAAATCCCGTCGCAGGCGGCGTCGCCCATTTTCAGGTTCAGGATGGTGGCTTTCCACGGCGCCACCGCATCGTTCCAGATGATGCCGGCCTCGTCGTGGCTCGCCTCGATCAGCGCGCCGACCAGCCGCGACACGCCGATGCCGTAGCTGCCCATGTGTGGCACCACCAGGCTGCCATCCGGCCCGGCAATTTTCAGGCCCATCGGCTCGGAATATTTGGTGCCGAAATAGAAGATATGCCCAACCTCGATGCCGCGCCCCTCGCGCTTGTTTTCCACCGCCGCCCAGGCCGCCATGTCGTGTTTTTCGTCAGTGGCGGCGTACGGCGTGGTCATCATCGCGGCGAACCGTTCGAGGTCGGTCACCGAGGCGAAGCTGAACGCCGCCGGCGAGGTGTCGATGCTCTCGAACGCGGCATCGTAATAAACCTGGCTCTCGCCGGTCGGCGCCAGGATGATGAATTCATGGCTCAGGTCGCCGCCGATCGGCCCGGTGTCGGCGGCCATCGGGATCGCCTGCACGCCCAGCCGGCGGAAGGTGCGCATATAGGCCAGCATCATCTTGCGGTAGGCGATCACCGCGCCGGCCTGATCGAGATCGAAGCTGTAGGCATCTTTCATCAGAAATTCGCGCCCACGCATCACGCCGAAACGCGGCCGTACCTCGTCGCGGAACTTCCACTGGATATGGTAGAGATTTTGCGGCAGTTGGCGGTAGGATTTGACCGACTGGCGGAACAGGTCGGTGATCATTTCCTCATTGGTCGGGCCGTACAGCATGTCCCGGTTATGGCGGTCCTTGATCCGCAGCATCTCATCGCCGTAGCCATCGTAGCGGCCGGACTGGCGCCACAGATCGGCGGATTGCACGGTCGGCATCAGCACTTCCTGCGCGCCGGACGCATCCTGTTCCTCCCGCACAATCCGGGCGATGTTCTGCAGCACCCGGTAGCCGGCCGGCAGCCAGGCATAAATCCCGGCGGAGGTCTGGCGCACCAGCCCAGCCCGCAGCATCAGCCGGTGCGACGCGATCTGCGCCTCGGCGGGGGTTTCCTTCAGGGTAGGCACCAGGCTGCGGGAAAGACGCATGGGGCGGTCGGGTCCGGTTGTTTGGGGAACCCAAGCCTAGCCCGCCTCGCCCGCAACCGCCAGCCGGCGTCGGATTTTGGAATAATGCTGCGTTGCACAATGGGTTGACGAAAGAAAACCATAAAATTTAACCTACCGGCGCAGGAAATCGCTCGACAGAAACTGGCCTGTTCGAGTAGACAACAAAAAAGCGGCCCGCGTGCCAAAACACACGCGGGCCAAGTTTAGGGAGGAAACGCCAGTCACACGGCAGGAGGAGGCAACGCCTCGTCCTCAGTCGAAGGATTGCGCTTACACCGACCGACGTCCAGAAAATTTCGCATCTGATTTGCTGAAAAAGTGGCCTTTCAGACACGATTTGCCCAAAAATTAGCTCCATCTGCACCCGCCAGCCGCAAATGGTCTAATTTTTGGGCAT
>JAYTQP010000378.1:0-14100 GCA_043746675.1 Rhodospirillales bacterium
CGGACCCGAGACCCACAACCCGCCTCCACCAGTGAGAACCTCCATGCCTGACAAATGCCGCCGAATCGGCGCAAGACTTTTATGACACAGTAAGATTAAATGCCTACCCTTCCGGCATTTAGGGCGGTTGGCATTGCGCGCCGGGTTGGCGGGCGGCGGCGCGACAAAAAAGGACTCATCCCAAACGCCGTTGACCCACTCTTCATGGGTCAACATTCAAGGCGGTTGGTGTGATATGGCAAAACATGCGGTGCTCGATCTCGTTCCGCTTTGAGGTTCCCGGCGGATAGTGGCAAACCTTCAAGCTCAGCTCGGTTTCGTCGGCCAGTTTCTCCCGGCTCTTCGATACTCACAGCGACGGACGCATCGGGTCGCCCAGTGCTTCGACTCATTCGGATAGTACCGAATGAGTCGAAGCACTGGGTTGATTTTGTGGGCCGATTCGCCCAACGGGCTGAAGTACCCGTTGGGATCGGACCGCTAGCGTCGCCGGCGCAACCAACTGGCGCGGATCGCCCAGCACCGTCGGGTCCGCTTCGTTCGATGGTCGTCGTCCGACACCCTTCCGACGCACCCGCACCTCGCCCGGAGTGGCCGTCGAAATATCCTTCGCACCACGAATGCTGGTGCTGCGTGCACGCCGGTTGCCCGCGACACCGCAGCAGTGCCACCGTAACCGGCCGCGGCCTTCTTCGCTGCGACGAACAGCCGGCGGCCGCGCTCATCCAACTGATGTTTGATGGCCGCGTATCGCGCGCGGTTGGCGTTTTCATCGATCATTCCGCAACTGTAGCCAGTGCGACGCCGCGCCGGAATCGGCTTTCCGCCCGACCATCGAACCGGGCCGGTTATTCCTGAGCGATGCCTAAAGCAAAGACTTCTCGAACGGACACTTAGGGCCTGTCCAACGAACCTATCCAATCAGTTTATTCTTCGTCAGGCCCTAAGCCAGCAACCGTACCTGCAATTTCTCCCGCCGCGCGCCATCCAGCCCGAGCCGGTCCTCGAAATACGCATCCATATCCGGATACGCCGCGTCAATCGCACTGAATGCCGCATCGAGATAGGCCAGATCGGCCGACAGCATTGCCTTGCGCGCCGAGGGCGTCAGATGCCCGGCGAGCGCGGCGTCCGGCTGCCAGATCCGATTGGTGGCGAGATAATCCTGCCGGATCACAGCGCGATCCACCCCGAGGGCGGCGAAAATGAGCGCGGCGCCGACGCCGGTGCGATCCTTGCCGGCGGTGCAATGGAACAGCAGCGGTGTTTGCCCATCGACCAGCAGATCGAACATCGCGCGATATTGCGCGGCCCAGCCGAGCGGATAGGTTTTATAGGCGGCTTGCAGGATCGCGCTGGCATCCGCCCCGGTGGCTTCGGCATTTTCCGCCAGTTCGCGCAGCGAGGCACCGATGGTGGGCTGGATCGAGAGCGCATAATGGGTCGCCCCGTCCGGCAGGCGGGACGGGGCGTTGGCCTGTTCGGTGTCGCCACGGAAATCGCACACCGCGCGCAGGCCGATCCGCTGCAACACGGCGACGTCGGCATCGGTTAGCAAATGCAACGATGCGCTTCGGTAGACATTGCCGCGCGCGACGATGCGGCCATCCATCGTCGCGTAGCCGCCGAGATCGCGCAAATTGGTGGCCCCCTGCAACGGCACCACCATGGGAAGATCGAAAACCGTATCGTTCATGTGCTTGACTCAAGAAATTCAAACCGAAATCCGTCGCCCTGCCGCTTCACGAAGCCCGTGTGCGGGCGGCCGAAATGGGCCGGAAACACCTGCACGTTGTTGTCGGCGCAGTGTGCGAGCATGGCGCGGCGCGAGGTTTCCGCCTGGCGCGGGTCGTGGTCGAAGGCGCTCGACCATTCCGGGCGGTAGACCTGGATCGGGTGGTGCATCACGTCGCCGACGAAAATGCCTTCTTTGCCGCCGCCCAGCAGCCGCAGCATGATATGGCCCGGCGCATGCCCGGGCGCCGGGGCGATCAGCAGCCTGTCGCCGATCTGGTCGGTCATATCCACCATCATCGCCTGGCCGGACGCGATCACCGGCAGCACGCTGTCGGTGAAAATCTCCGCCTGCCCGGCGCGCAGTTTGGGGTTGATGCTCGGGTCCCAATGGTCGCGCTCGGTCTGCGACATCACGTAGCGCGCATTGGGAAATGTCGGCACCCAGCGGCCGTCGAGCAGCCTGGTGTTCCAGCCGACATGATCGACGTGCAAATGCGTGCACAGCACGTAATCGACTTCCTCCGGCTGCACCCCGGCGGCGGCCAGCCGGGCCAAATAGGGCGTGTCGAGCATATGGAACCGCTCGGAGCCCGGCCGGCTCTTGCCGTTGCCGCAGCAGGTATCGACCAGGATGGTGTGGTGTTTGGTTTTGATCACCCAGGAATGGATGGAGGAGACGAAGCGCCCACTTTCCGGCTGATAATAATTCGGCGCCATCCAGCCGCCATGCTCGGCCAAAATCGCCGGGTCCCAGTCCGGCAGCAGCCCGTTGGCGGGAAAGCCCGGCCCCATCTGCTCCTCGACGCGGGTTATTTCGTTGTCGCCGATCCGGTGCGTGGTCATCCCTGGTCCCCCCAACGTGCCGGACGAATTGACCGCAGATCGCCCCCCCTGGCAACCTACGTCCGACATATGAGGGAGGATCCGCCTTGAGCGATTATTTCTACCAGCCCCGCACGGGCCATGGCCTGCCGCACGACCCGTTCAAAGCGATCATCGCGCCGCGGCCGATCGGCTGGATTTCCAGCATCGATGCGCTGGGGCGGGTGAACTTGGCACCGTACAGCTTCTTCAACGGTTTCGCTTCCAGCCCGCCGGTGATCGGGTTTTCCAACGAAGGCCGCAAGGACAGTTTGCGCAATGTCGAAGCCAACGGCGAATTCGTCGCCAATCTGGTCAGCGCCGACCTCGCCCGCGAAATGAACACCACCGCCGCGCCGGTCGCGCACGGCATCGACGAAATGAAGCTCGCCGGGTTGGAGGCCATTGCTTCCACCTTGGTCAAGCCGCCGCGGGTTGCGCGCGCGATCGCAGCACTGGAATGCAAGGTTACCCAGATCATCCAGATCCAGGCGGTCGGCGGCAGCCTGCTCGACACCTGGCTGGTGCTTGGCGAGGTGATCGGGGTGCATATCGACGACCGCTTCCTGGTGGACGGCATGTTCGACACCGTTGCCGCCCATCCGATCGCCCGCATGGGTTACCGTGGCGACTACACCGAGGTAGTCGGTAAATTCGAGATGATCCGCCCGAGCGCGTGAGGGGAACAATGCCGCCACCCATGGCGGACAAACAAGGCCAGGGCTTGCACCCTGGCCTTGTTTGGATCCAGCGCGAAGCCCGCTCTCAGACCGCTTTCTTGAGAGTCGGCGAGGCTTTGAAGCGGACGGTTTTGCCGGCTTTCACCTTGATCGCCTCACCAGTACGCGGATTGAGGCCTTTGCGGGCTTTGGTTTTCCGCACGGTAAAGGTGCCGAAGCTGGGCAGGGTAAACTTGCCGGCCTTCTTCATTTCCTTGACGATCGCCGCCATCAGTTCACCAGCCGCGCGATTCGCTGCGGTACCGGTGATCGAGGTCGATTCCTGAATCGCCTTTGCAATGAAAGCTTTGGACATACGCTGGTCGTTCCTTTCGTTGTTGGAGCCGCACCGCTGCAAGCTGCGAATCGGCGCGCTCCGCTTGAGTGTCTTAAAGACGCTGCCTGTTAACAAGCGATTTCGCACCGTGCAAAGAATTTCTTTAGATATGCTGCAACGTCGCGTGCCGCGCCAGCGGATCGCGAGCCATACAGAAGGGCACCCGGGATGACCGTCCAGAGCAAGCTGCCGGCAACCGAAACCATTAGCGCGCGCTATGCCGATCTGGATGCCTGGCCGGCGGAGGAGATGCTGGCGGCAATGCTTGAGGCGCAGATGGCGGCGGTGGCGGCGGTGCGCCCGGCGCTGCCGGCGATCGGGGCGGCGGTGGAAGCTGCGGCGGTGCGTCTGATGGGGCCGGGACGGTTGGTTTATGTCGGTGCCGGCACGTCCGGCCGGATCGGGGTGCAGGATGGCGCGGAATTGCCGCCGACGTTCGATTGGCCGCAGGAACGGCTGCTGCTGCTGATGGCCGGCGGCGACGTCGCGTTCACCCGATCGGTGGAAAATGCCGAGGACGATGCGGCGGCGGCCATCGCGGCGGTTGCGGCGCATGATGTGGGCGCCGGCGACGTGGTGATCGGGCTGGCCGCGAGCGGCAGCACACCTTTCACCACTGCCGCAATCGTGGCGGCGCGGGCGCGCGGCGCGTTGACGATCGGCCTGTCCAATTCAGCCGGCGGCGCCTTGCTGGCGGCGGCCGAGCATGCGCTGCTGGTGGAAACCGGCGCCGAGGCGATTGCCGGCTCCACCCGAATGAAGGCCGGCACCGCGCAGAAGGTTGTTCTGAACCTGATTTCGTCCACCGTGATGGTGCTGCTCGGGCGGGTGCATCGCGGCCTGATGGTTGATATGCAGGCTAAGAACGCCAAGTTACGATTACGGGCGGTGCGCATGGTGCGCGCGCTGACCGGCTGCACCGATGCGGCTGCCGGCGCGGCACTGGCGGAGAGCGGCGGCTGGGTGAAGCTGGCGGTGTTGGTGGTGGAAGGCATGACGGCGGCGGCGGGCAGGGCGGCGCTCGCCCGCGCCGGGGGGCGGTTGCGCCAGGTGTTGCAGGAGAGAAGCGCATGAAAGCGATTTTCGCGCCGACGATTTTCGACGGCGAACAGGAACATCCCGAGGCGGTACTGCTGATCGACGGCGACCGCATCCTCGGCATGGTGCCCGAGCCGCCGCCCGGGGTGGAGGTGGAGGAACTGCGCGAGGGAGCAATGCTGGCGCCCGGCTTCATCGATTTGCAGGTCAACGGCGGCGGCGGCGTACTGCTGAACCATCGCGTCGACGTGCAGGCGATGGCGGAGATCGCCGCAGCCCATGCGCGCGTTGGCACCACCACCATCCTGCCCACCTTGATCAGCGGCACCATGGCGGAACTGCGCGCCGCCTTGCAGGCTGCCAGGACGGCGCTGGCCGATGGCGTTCCCGGCATTGGCGGGCTGCATATCGAGGGGCCGTTTCTGGCCATGGCGCGGCGCGGCATTCATCCGAAGGCGCATATCACCACGCCGGATGATGCCGATATCGCCATGCTGTGCGCCGGCTTTCCGGGACCGTTATTGCTGACGCTGGCGCCGGATGTGGTGCCGGTGGCGATGATAACGCGCCTGGTCGATGCCGGCGTGATCGTGTTCGCCGGCCACACCGACGGCGATTACGAAACCATGCTCGCCGGCCTCGATGCCGGCATTTCCGGCTTCACCCATCTCTACAGCGCGATGTCGCCGCTGACCGTGCGCGCGCCCGGCGCGGTCGGCGCCGCTTTGGTCGATCCGCGTCCGCGCGCCGGGATTATCGTCGATACCATCCATGTGCATCCTGCCGCGGTGCGGCTGGCGTTCAACGCGATGGGGCCGGAACGGCTGTTCCTGGTGTCGGACGCGATGTGCACCGCGGCCTCCGATCTCGATCGGTTCATGCTGTACGATGTCGAGATCAGCTTGCGCGACGGCAGGCTGACGGATGCCGCCGGCACCCTGGCCGGCGCCCACCTCACCATGGCGGAAGCCGTCATCAATATGGTCAAGTCCGTCGGCTGTCGGCGGGAAGACGCTTTGCGCATGGCCACCGCCACCCCAGCCGACGCCGTGGGTTTTACCGATCGCGGCCGCATCGCGCCCGGAATGCGGGCGGATCTGGTGGCGCTCGACGACAGCCTTCAGGTGATCGATGTCTGGCAAGGCGGCGTGCGCGTGTAGGGCGGGTTTCAACCCGCCACCCTCGTACGAAACGAAAGGCGGCGGGTTAAAACCCGCCCTACAATTCCAGCAGGTGAGGGGCGGTCGAGGCCGCCCCCCCCGATCGCTCTTACAGCCCAGCTTGGGTGACGAACTTGGTGTTCAGGTAGGCCTCGATCGCCTCGGCGCCGCCTTCGCTGCCATAACCGGAATCCTTGATGCCGCCGAACGGCACTTCCGGCAGCGCCAGCCCGTGATGATTGATCGACATCATGCCGGATTCCACCGCCGCCGCCACCGCATTCGCGGTCTTGGCGGACGACGTGTAGGCGTAGGCCGCCAGCCCGTACGGCAGCCGGTTGGCTTCGGCCACCACGTCGTCGAAGCTGCTGAACGGCGCGATCACGGCGAGCGGGCCGAACGGCTCTTCGTTCATCACCCGCATGTCGTTGTTGACATTGGTCAGCACCGTCGGCTCGAAGAAATTGCCCTTGTTGCCGATCCGGTGGCCGCCGGTCTCCAGGGTGGCGCCCTTCTGCACCGCGTCGCCCACCAGGCCCTCCATCGCGGTGATCCGGCGGGCATTGGCCAACGGCCCCATCACGGTGCCTTTTTCGTCGCCCGGCCCAACCTTGATGGCTTTGGCGATGGTCACGAAGCCGTCGACGAAACGCTGATAGACGCTTTCATGCACCAGCATCCGCGTCGGCGAGACGCAAACCTGGCCGGCGTTGCGGTATTTGTTGGTCGCCAGCAGCTTGCTGGCAACGTCGATATCGGCGTCGCCGAACACGATCGCCGGGGCATGGCCGCCAAGCTCCATCGTCACCCGCTTCATGTGCAGCCCGGCCATCGCCGCCAGTTGCTTACCGACCGCGGTCGAGCCGGTGAAGGAGATTTTCTTAATCGTCGGGTGCGGGATCAAGTAGGAAGAAATTTCGGCTGGGATGCCATAGACGAGGTTGATCACACCCGCCGGCACGCCGGCATCGGCAAAGCAGCGGATTAGCGCGGCGCAGCTCGCGGGCGTTTCTTCCGGCCCTTTCAGGATCACCGCGCAGCCGGCCGCGAGTGCCGCTGAAACCTTGCGGACGGCCTGATTGATCGGGAAGTTCCACGGCGTGAAGGCGGCGACCACGCCGACCGGCTCCTTGATAACCAACTGGTAGACGCCCTCGGCGCGCGCCGGGATCACGCGGCCATAGGCGCGGCGGGATTCCTCGGCAAACCAGTCGATCACGTCGGCGCCGGCCATGGTTTCGCCCATCGCCTCGAAGTTCGGCTTGCCCTGCTCGATGGTCATCAGGGCGGCGATGCTGGCGGCGCGTTCGCGCAGCAGATTGGCCGCCTTACGCATGATCTTGCTGCGCTCGTAGGAATTCACCTTGCGCCACACCGCAAACCCCTTTTCGGCGGCTGCCAGCGCGCGGTCGAGGTCGGCGCGCTCGGCGTGCGCCACCTTGCCGGCCGGCTCGCCGGTGGCGGGGTTGATGACGACCAGCATTTTGCCGGCCTCGGCGGCGATCCAGGCGCCGTCGATGAAAAGATTGACGTCGTTGTAGGTGGACATGCGGCGATCCCTCGGTTTTTCGGCTGTGGACGGCATTTGGCGCAGGTCGGGGGTTTGTGCAACCTCGTTATGCTTGGTTGAGCATAGCGCAGTGTCATCGGTCTGTCATCGCGTGGTCATCGTGGTGACGCGGGCGGCTGCTAGCCGCAGGCGTCGCGCGGGATTGCCGCGCGGCGAACCCGGAGGCCGCGATTTTGCCGCTTGATCTGCGCGCTTCCCTTGGTGCGGCTAATCGCGTTCACTGCGGCGTGATGACCCAGCCGCTCGTTCGCATCCGCAACCTCGCCGTTGGCTTCGATGGCGTGCCGGCGTTGCGCGGGGTGGATATCGAGGTCGCGCCCGGCGAGGCGTTCGGGCTGGTAGGCGAAAGCGGCTGCGGCAAGTCGGTCACCTGGCTGGCCGCACTCGGCCTGCTGGCGGGGCATGCCGTGGTGAGCGGCAGCGTGACCCTGGATGGCGTCGAGCTGTTGGGGGCGCCGGCGGCGGCGTTGGAAAAAATCCGCGGCGGGCGGGTGGCGATGATTTTCCAGGACCCGGCGAGTTCGCTCAACCCGGTGCTGCGCGTCGGCCGACAAGTGGAGGAGGCGCTGGCGCTGCATCGCGGGCTGACCGGGGCGGCTGGCCGCGCGGAGGCGATGCGGCTGTTCGCCGAGGTTGGCATTCCCGATCCGGCGCGGCGGCTGGGGGCTTACGCGCATGAGCTGTCGGGCGGGCAGAACCAGCGGGTGATGATCGCCATGGCGCTGGCCGGGCGGCCGGACCTGCTGATCGCCGATGAACCCACGACGGCGCTGGATGCCACCATCCAGGCGCAGATCCTCGACCTGCTGCGGCGCTTGCAGGCCGAGCACGGCATGGCGCTGGTGCTGATCAGCCACGATCTCGGCGTGGTCGGCGAGATGTGCAGTCGGGTCGGGGTGATGTATGCCGGGCGGATGATCGAACAGGCCCCCGGCGATCGCGTTTTTGCGGCGCCGGCGCATCCCTACACAAGCGGGCTGCTGGCAGCGTTGCCGGAGATGGTCGGCCCGCGCCGCCGGCTGACCGCCATTCCCGGCGGCGTGCCGCGCCCGGACGCAATGCCGCCGGGCTGCGCCTTCGCGCCGCGTTGCGCGCGCGCCGGGGCGGATTGCGAGGCCGGCGTGCCGGCGCTGCGGGTGGTTGGGATCGACCATCTGGCGGCCTGTCTGCGATGAGCGATCTGCTGTGCATCGCGGCGGTTGGCAAAGTCTACCCCGGCGCCGGCGGGCTGCTGCGGCCTGGCCGCGATGTGCGCGCGGTGGACGAGGTGTCGCTGACGCTGCAGGCCGGCCGCACGTTCGGCATCGTCGGCGAATCGGGGTGCGGCAAATCCACCCTCGGGCGGCTCGCGCTCGGGCTGGAGCGGCCGAGCAACGGGCTTGTGTGCTTTGCCGGCGCGCCGATGCCGGCACCGGGCAGCGCGGCCTGGCGAGCGCTGCGGGCGCGCATGCAAATGGTGTATCAGGATCCGCTGGCCGCACTCGATCGGCGGCTGACGATTGCCGCGCAGATCGAAGAACCGATGTGCATTCATGGCGGTGCAGACCGGGCCGAGCGGCAAGCGCGGGTGGCGGGGCTGCTGGCGGATGTCGGGTTGGGCGCCGATCTGGGCGGGCGCTATCCGCATGCTTTGTCCGGCGGCCAGCGCCAGCGCGCGGTGCTGGCGCGCGCGCTGGCGACCGACCCGGAGTTGCTGGTGTGCGACGAGCCGGTGAGCGCGCTGGATGTGTCGATCCAGGCGCAGGTGGTCAACATGCTGGTCGATCTGCAGGCGCGGCGCGGTATCGCGATGCTGTTCATCAGCCATGATCTGAAACTGGTGCGCCAGGTCAGCGATGTGGTTGCGGTGATGTATCTCGGCCGGGTCGTCGAGCAGGGCGAGGCGATGTCCATCTTCGCCGCCCCGCGGCACCCCTATACTGTGGCGCTGGTGTCTGCGGTTGCGGTGCCCGGCCGCGCGCGGGATCGCATCGTGCTGCGCGGCGAGCCGCCCGATCCGGCTGCCCGCCCGAGCGGCTGCGGCTTTCATCCACGCTGCCCGCAGGCGGTCGGCACCTGCGCACGGGAAATTCCACCCTTGCGACGCCTGCCCGATGGGCGGCATGTCGCCTGCCATCTGTTCACCGAAACCGGGGATATCGCCGCATGATCAAGATCAGCCGCCGCATGACGCTCGCCGCACTCGCACTGCCGAGGGTGGCGCTGGGGCAAAGCGACGATCGGCCATCGATCACGGTCGCGGTGCAGAAAATCGCCAACACCAACACCACCGATCCGATGCGGGAGCAATCTTCCAACGCATCCGAACGCTGGATGGGGTCGATCCTGGAAAACCTGATCGGGCGCAACCAGCAGGGCGCGCTGGAGCGGGTGCCGGCGCTGGCGACCGGGTGGAAGCGCATCGATGCGGCGACCGTCGAACTGGTACTGCGCGACAATGTCGTGCTGCATAACGGCGATACGCTGACCGCCGCCGACGTCGCCTTCAGCTTCGGCGCCGAACGCATGTTCGGCACAGCACTGCCGCGCGATATCCCCGCCGTCGCAAGGCGGTACTGGCCGGCGCTGGCGAAGGTCGAGGCGGTCGATGCGCGCACGGTGCGCTTTGTCAACGCCACGCCGGACGTGACGATGGAAGGCCGGCTGGCCGCCGGCGGCAGCCAGATCGTGTCCCGCCGCGCCTGGCAGGAGGCCGGTTCGTGGCAGGCCAATGCGCGCCGCGCGGTGGGCAGCGGGCCGTATCGGTTGGCAAGTTTCACACCGGACAGCGAAATGGTGCTGGAGGCGCATGACCGCTATTGGGGCGGCCGACCGCCGCTGAAGCGCATCCGGTTTGCCGAGGTGCCGGAACAGGCCGCCCGCATTGCCGGGCTGCAAGCTGGCGAGTACCAGTTCGCTTGCGACATCGCGCCCGACCAGATCGCCGATATCGAGAAAGACAAGCGCTTCGCGGTGCAAGGCGGGCTGGTGCTGAACCACCGCATCCTCGCCTTCGACAAGCATCACCCCGCACTGGTCGATCCGCGCGTGCGGCTGGCGATGGCGCATGCAATCGACGGCCAGGCGATCGTCGATAGTCTTTGGGTTGGTCGTGCCAAGGTGCCGGCTGGGCTGCAATGGCCGTTCTACGGGCCGATGTTCGTCGAAGGCTGGACGGTGCCGAAATTCGACCCCGCCCGTGCCCAGCAACTGCTGAAGGCGGCCGGCTATGACGGCGCCCCGATTGCCTATCGGGCGCGCAACAACTACTACACCGCCGAGGTCGCCACGGCGCAGGTGCTGGTGGAAATGTGGCGCGCGGTCGGGCTGAACGTGCATCTGGAGGTGAAGGAAAACTGGGGCGAGGTGCTGGATAAGGCCGGGCCGCGCGGGGTGCGGGACTGGTCGAATTCCCCCACCTTCGACGATCCGGTGTCGTCCATCGTCAACCAGCACGGCCCGCACGGCGCCCAGCAGGGCAACGGAGAGTGGACCAATGCCGAAATGAATACGCTGTCCGGCGAACTGCAAAGCAGCACCGACATGGTGCGCCGCAAGGCGATCTTCGCCCGCATGCTGGTGATTTGCGAGCGCGAGGACCCGGCCTACATCGTGCTGCACCAGAACGCCGCCTTCACCGCGATGCGGCGCGCGCTGCCGTGGAAGGCGTCGCCGTCGTTCTTCCTCGATTTCAGTCCGCGCAACTGGGCGGCATGATCGGCTTTCTGGCGCTGCGGCTGGCGCGGGCGGCGCTGACGATCGCGCTCGTCGTCAGTTTTGCCTTCGTCGTGCTGCGGCTGTCCGGCGATCCGGCGCTAACGATCATGTCGCCGGAAGCGCCGCCGGCGGAGATCGCCGCCTTTCGCCAGGCCTGGGGCCTGGATGCGCCGATCTGGGAGCAGTATCTGCGCTATTTCACCGCCATCCTGCATGGCGACCTCGGCCAGTCCATGCGCGACGGCCGGCCGGCGCTGGCAATCGTGCTGGACCGCGTCCCGGCAACCTTGCTGCTGACGGTTCCGGCCCTGCTGCTGAAACTGCTGATCGGCGTGCCGGCCGGCGTCTATGCCGCGCTGCATCGCAATTCGCTGACCGATCGGCTGGTGATGGCGGGCGCGGTCGCCGGCTTCACTGTGCCGAGCTTCGTGCTCGGGCTGGTGCTGGTGCTGATTTTCGCGGTGAGTCTTGGCTGGCTGCCGTCCGGCGGGCAGGAGGGCTGGCGCAGCCTGGTGCTGCCGGTGGTCACTTTATCGCTGGGCGGGGCGGGGGTGCTGGCCCGCTTCACCCGCTCGGCGATGCTGGAAGTGCTGGGCCAGCCCTATATCCGCACTGCCAGTGCCAAAGGCGTGCCGTGGGCGGCGGTGGTGCGCGGCCATGCGGTGCCGAATGCGGCGATCCCGACGGTTACCGTCATTGGCTTCATGGTCGGCTCGCTGATCGCCGGCGCGGTGGTGGTGGAAACCGTGTTCTCCTGGCCCGGGGTTGGCCGGCTGCTGGTGGTGGCGGTCGCCAATCGCGATCTGGCGGTGGTGCAGTGCATTCTGCTGCTGGTGGCCGGCACGATGGTGGCGTCCAACCTGGTCGTCGATCTGCTTTATGGCGTGCTGGACCCGCGCCTGCGTGCAGCGCCGGCAAGGTAGGTGCCAGAGCGGCATAAACTACCCGCCAGCGGGATCGCGGCGCTGCTGTGGCTGGGGGCGATCCTGCTGGTGGCGGTGTTTGCCGACCTGATCCGGCCGTTCGGCATCACGGCGATGGATTTGCACGCAAGGCTAACCCCTCCGATGCTGTTCGGCGGTGGCTGGCGTCATGCGCTCGGCACCGACGAGCTCGGGCGCGATGTGCTCAGCCGGCTGCTGGTTTCCATCCAGATGTCGCTGCGCATCGCCTTCGGGGCAACCGTGATCGCGGCGGTCTTCGGCACCGCGATGGGGTTTCTGGCGGCGCATTTTCGTGGTCTGGTCGAACAGTTGGTGCTTGCGCTGGTGGACTTCCAGGCGGCGCTGCCGTTTCTTATCCTGGCCCTGGCGGTGCTGGCATTTTTCGGCAATTCGCTGCTGCTATTTACCTGTTTGATGGGGCTGTACGGGTGGGAACGCTACGCCCGGATCGCCCGCGGGCTGGCGATCGCGGCCAACGCGCAGGGCTATGCGGCGGCAGTGCGGCAACTCGGCGCCGGCCCCGGTCGGGTTTATCTGCGCCATGTGCTGCCCAACATCGCCGCCACCCTGATCGTGGCGGCCACAATGTCGTTCCCCGAAGTGGTGCTGCTGGAAAGCGGCCTGTCGTTCCTGGGCCTCGGCGTGCAGCCGCCGATGACCAGCCTGGGCAACATGGTCGGCTACGGGCGCGAATATCTGACCCGGGCGCCGTGGATCCTGCTGGCACCAAGCGTGGTGATCGTGCTGACCACGCTGGCAGTCAGCATTCTCGGCGACTGGCTGCGCGACCGGCTGGATCCGACCTTGACCTGAAACGTGTGACCGCGCTCAGTGCGCGGCGTCGGTGATCCGTTCCAGGTCGGTGAGATACTGTGCATTGCCCGGCGCCTGTTGCAGTGCCCGGTGCATGTAGACCGCCGCCGCGTTGCGGTTGCCGAGTGCTTCCAGCGCCAGCGCCTTGGATTGCAGCACGCCGGGCGTGTTGACATGGGCGGCCAGCAGCAGGTCCATCATTTGCATCGCTTCTTCGGGGCGTCCGAGCGCCAGCAATGCCCAACCGCGAATGATGATCGCCTGGCCGGAATTCGGGGTCTGCTTCAACACCGCATCGGCGTCCGCCAGCGCGTCCTTGCCGCGCCCCACGGTCAGCAGCACGGTGCCGCGCAGCACCCGGGTGGAGAGACGGTCGGGCCGGGCGGCGATTTCGATATTCAACTCCGTCAGCGCCGGCGCATAGAGCTTCTTGGCCATCAGCGCGTTGGCCAGCACTTCATGCACGCCGGGATGGTTGGGCATGAACTCCACCGCCCGCCGTGCCACCGCGATCCCTTCATCGAGGCGCCCGAGGGTGCTGTGCAGCGAGCTTTCGAGGATCATGCCGTCGATATCGTCGGGGTTCACCCGCAGCGCGGTGCGCACTTCCCGATAGGCTTCGTTGAAGCGGCCGGCCTGCATCAGCAGCCGCGCCGTCGCCTTGCGCCCCCAGACCGAGCCGCCATCGAGTTCCAACATTTTCTGCCCGGCATCGAGTGCGGTCTGGGCGTGGCCGGCGGACAATTGCGCCAGCGCTTTGGCATACCAGCCCGGCGCATAGTTCGGCGCCCGGGCGGTCAAATTATCGGCAAACTCGATGGCGTCCTGAACCCGGCTGCCGTTCAGCAGGACCTTGATCAGCAGGAAGCTGACCGTGTTCAGGCTGGCGGCGTCGAGCCGGCCGGAATTACGCAGCGCCTCCAAATGGCTCCAGATCTGATCCTGCTGGTAAATATTCTGGTAGGAATACCAGGCATAAAGCCGGGGCTGGGCGACCAGCCAGACTTCCGGCGCGGCATCGTTGAGCAGGCGATCGACATCGGCTTGGCGGTAGTTTTGCAGATCCGCGACCTGCCCGAAGCCGGGCACCCGCAGTCGCAGCGCCAGCATGTTCTTGTCGTCGAGCGTGATCTCCCCGGCCAGCCGAGTGGTCCAGAGGCCGAACAGATCGCGCAGCTTGAGCGCGGTGCGGTGCCAGAGCCCGCTGCGCGCGGTTACCACCACA
>JAYTQP010000379.1:0-1851 GCA_043746675.1 Rhodospirillales bacterium
TGGAAAGGCAGCCACATCGGGGTCGCCATGCACCCGGACGGCGAGTCGGTGGTGACAGCGATGCAGGAAAATTCCCTGCATGGCTGGCGCCTGGCCGACACCCAGCATATGCGGATGACCGGCTACCCCGGCAAAACCCGCGCGCTCGGCTTCACCCGCAACGGCAAATGGCTGGCGACGGCGGGGGCGGACGCCATCGTGCTATGGCCGTTTTTCGGCGGCGGCCCGATGGGCAAGCCGCCGACCGAACTGGCCGGCGGCGACGATATCATCTGCAACTTCGTCGCCTCCCACCCGAGCCATGAAGCGGTCGCGGCCGGTTTCGCCGATGGCATGGTGATCGTCGCCGATGTCGACAGCGCCCGCATCCTGCCGGTCACCGCCGGCGGCGAAGGGCCGATTTCGGCGCTGGGCTGGAACGCCGACGGCACCCTGCTGGCGTTCGGCAGCGAAACCGGCTTTGCCGCGATGGTTGATTTTTCCAAGCAATAAGGACGTTCGATGCAAACAATAGCAGCGCGCGGCATGCATATGCCGCAACTCGGGCTGGGCACCTGGCGGATGAAGGGCGCGGAATGCCGCGACGCCGTGCTCGGCGCGCTCGGCCGCGGCTACCGCCATATCGACACCGCCCAGATGTATGGCAACGAAGATGCGGTCGGCGAAGCACTGGCCGCAACCTCGGTGCCGCGCGGCGACATCCATCTGACCACCAAAGTCTGGCACGAAAACCTCGCCCCGGACCGGATGCAAGCAGCGATGGATAACAGCCTCAAGCTGCTGAAAACCGACTATGTGGATTTATATCTGATCCACTGGCCGTCGCCGGCGATGAACCTCGCGACCGCGCTCGGGCAACTGGTCAAGTTTCAGGAACAGGGACTGGCCCGGCATATCGGCGTTTGCAATTTCCCCAGCGCGTTGCTGCGTGAAGCCGTCGAAGTGATCCAGGCGCCGTTGGTCTGCAACCAGATCGAATACCACGTGCTGCGCGATCAATCCGCCGTGCTGGCGCTGCTGAACAAGCATGGCATGGCGCTGACCGCCTATTGCCCGCTTGGCCAAGGCCGGCTGGCCGAACATCCGGCGCTGGACGAAATTGCCCGCAAGCATGGCGCCTCCCCCGCGCAAGTTGCGCTGAAATGGCTGCTCGATCAGCATAACGTCGCTGCAATCCCGAAAGCCGCGCGCGCCGAAAGCCAGCAGGCCAATCTCGATGCGCTCAAGCTGGTGCTGGATGACGCCGATCGCGCCGCCATCGCCGCGCTGCCGAAAAACCAGCGCTTCGTCAGCCCGGCGCCGGGGCCGAAATGGGACCCCGATCCGGCCTGATCAATTCCCCTCGGCTTTCCCGGCGGGGCGCCGGCTATCATTGGCGCCATAAATAAGCCCGGGCAACATCAGCCCGGAGCGCGCGATATCGGTGCCGGCCGGGATCGCGCCCGGATCGCGCGGGAAGCCGCCGCGCCCGATCGCGGCGACCGCGCCCCAGGGAATTTGCTCGACGATCTTGTAGCCCATAGCTGTCAGTTTCGCGATCGTATCGGGCGACAGGCCGCGCTTTTCGGTGAACACCACATCCGGCAGCCCCTGGTGATGCAGGCGCGGGGCATCGACCGCTTCCTGCAAATCCATGCCGTAATCGATCATGTTGAGCGCCACCTCCAGGGTGATGGTGATGATGCGGGCGCCGCCGGGGGAGCCAAGCACCAGCATTGGCTTGCCGTCTTTCAGCAGGATGGTCGGCGCCATCGAAGAGAGCGGCCGTTTCCCCGGCGCAATGGCGTTGGCCGCGCCCTGCACCAGCCCCATCATGTTGGCGACGCCGGGGCGGCTGGTGAAATCGTCCAT
>JAYTQP010000380.1:0-8241 GCA_043746675.1 Rhodospirillales bacterium
ACCAGCACGAAGCCGGAGGTCACCAGCAGAATGACCGCCTGCAACAACGGATAGTTACGGTCGCTGATCGCACCGAGAATGAGCTGCCCCAGGCCGGGAATGGCGAACACCTGTTCCACCACGATGGCGCCGCCGAGGAGGTAGCCGGTTTGGATGCCCAGGCTGGTGACGAAGGGGATCAGCGCATTGGCCAGCGCGTGGCGATACAAAACGCGGGTTTCGCCAAGACCTTTGGCGCGCGCGGTGCGGATATAGTCCTGGCCGAGCGCTTCCAGCAGCGCGGACCGCACCAGCCGCGATAAATTGGCCAGGATCGGCAGCGCCAGGCATATTGCCGGCAGAATGAGCCGGGCCAGATTGTCCAGCGGATCCTGCGAAAACGGCACGTAGCCGAGCATCTGCAAGGACGGCGCCAGGGTCGCCAGCGCCAGGATCATCACGATCCCGAGCCAGAAGCTCGGAATGGTCAACCCGGCCACGCTGGCCAGCCGCATCGCTACGTCGGCGGCCTGGCCGCGCAGATTGGCCATGATGCAGCCGGCCGGAATGGACAGGCCGGCGCCAATCAGCAACGCCAGCAGCGAAAGCTGCAACGTGGGCCAGATGTGGGAGGCAATTTCCTCCGCCACCGGCCGCCCGGTCCACAGCGAGGTGCCGAGATCGCCGTGCAACGCCGCGCCGACCCAGTGCATGTACTGAGTCAGCAACGGCTGATCCAGGCCGATCCGGTGGCGCAAGGCTTCCACCTTGTCGGCCGTGACTTCGGTGTTGGCGCCGAGCATGATCGCCACCGCATCGCCGGGGATCAGCCGGATCATAAGGAAGACGAGCAGCGAGACGCCGATCAGCACGAAGGCAAGGTCAATCAACCTTGCCGTGAGAAGCCGTATCACTTGGCGATGGCGGTATCCGCCAGACCGGCCAGCGAGCGATTGGCCATCATCTCGAACCCGACCACGTTGGGGCGCAGCGCGGTGAACAACTGGCCGTAGGCGATGTGCGCCGCCGGCCCCTGGCAGGCCAGGATCGCCTGCACCTTGGCGTAGGCCGCCTTGCGGGCGGCCATGTCGGTCATCCCGCGGGCGTTGTCCAGCAGGCTATCGACCTCCGGGTTGCCGTATTTGAACACATTGGTCGAGCCGCCGGTGTGGAAGGTGCGGTCGAAATAATCGCTCGGGTCAGGGCTGCCGCCGTTGGCGGAGGCGAAGGTCTCGAAATTGCTGTTGCGCCAGTCCTGCACGAAGGCGCCGATTTCCTGGTTCTTCAGTTCCACCCTGAAGCCGGCCTTGTTGAGCTGGGCCTGGGCGACCTGGGCGATGTCCTTGATGTCCTGGCGGGGCAGCACGTTCATGGTGATGGCGACCGGCATGGCGACGCCGGCTTCCTTCAGCAGCGCCATCGCCTTCGCCGGATCGTGTTTGTAGCACGGATATGCCGACGTCGGCGTGGCCCATTCCTTCAACGCCGGCGACAGTGGCCCGGCCGGCACGCCCGCGCCGAACAAGGCGGCGGCGATGATTTCTGGGCGGTCCAGCGCATATTCGAAGGCTTCGCGCACCTTCGGATTGTTGAACGGCGGCTTGGACGCGTTCATGCCGATCAGCGTGTACGACAGCTCCAGCGTTTCGGCGAGCCGGACATTCGGCTTGTCCTTCAACTGCAAGGCGGTGGCCGGATCGATATTGGCCAGCATGCCGAATTGGCCACTGGCGATGCCGACCTGGCGGGTGGCCGATTCCGGTACTATATCGAATTTTATCCCATCCAGCTTCGGCGCACCGGCGCGCCAGTAATGTTCGTTCTTGCTTAGCGCGATGAAGCCGTTCGGCTGCCATTCCTTGAACTTGAACGGACCGGTGCCGACCGGATTGCGTTGAAGACTATCCTTGTCGGCCTCGAACGCACGCGGCACGATGGCCAAGGTGGCGAGCGAAACCAGCAATGGCGCGGTCGGCTCCTTCAAGGTCAAGGTAACCGTGAGCGGATCGGTGGCGACCACGCCCGCCATCGTCGCCAGCCGGCTGGCAAGCGGGGAGGCGATATCCTTCGCGGTCACCCGATGGAAACTTGCAACCACGTCGGCGGCTTCGACCGGGGCGCCGTTATGGAAGGTCATGCCGGCGCGCAGCTTGAAAACGTAGGTTTTGCCGTCCGCGCTGACGGTCCAGGATTGCGCCAGGCTGGGCTGCACCCGCAGATCCTTGTCGAT
The DNA here is from genome assembly GCA_043746675.1 of Rhodospirillales bacterium. Lineage (GTDB taxonomy): Bacteria > Pseudomonadota > Alphaproteobacteria > Acetobacterales > Acetobacteraceae > CAITOL01. The sequence continues at coordinate 2,210 of JAYTQP010000380.1, forward strand.
CGCGGTCAGGCCTTCATAAATCGTGCCGCTGACCACCTGGAAGGACGGGAAGGCGGTGATCAGATGCGGGTCCAGCCCGACCGGCGAGGAATCGACGCCGACTTCCAGAACTTGCGCCTGCACGGCAACCGGGGTCATGCCGCCGGCCAGCGCCAGCACGACTGCCGGCGCCATGATGCTGGACGAGAGCAGCTTGCGAAGCGATAGCTGGGCCATTTGGCGGTCTTCCCCTGGTAAATTCGATCCGCAGAAGGCTATGACCGCTGATGCAGGAAGACAAGCGGGAGCATGCGATGCCGAACGACCTGACCAGCGCGATCGGGGTGATCAGCGGAACCTCGATGGACGGTATCGACGTGGCGCTGGTCCAAACCGACGGCCGCGCGCGGGTAAAACCGGGGCCGGGCCGCATCTATCCCTACGAGCCGGCCCTGCGCGCCGAACTGCTGACGCTGATCGCCGATCCGGCGCGCTGCGAGCATGATGGGCTGGCGGCGCTGGACGCGGCGGTGAGCGACGCCCATGCCGGGGCGGTGCGGCAGTTCATCGGCGATTTCGGCATCGATCGGGTGGATTTGGTTGGCATTCACGGGCAGACGATTTTGCATCGGCCGGAGCGCCGTTTCACCCGCCAGCTTGGCGACGGGCCGCGCATCGCCGCCGCCCTCGGGCATGACGTGGTCTATCATTTTCGCCATGCCGACGTTGCCGCCGGCGGGGAAGGGGCGCCGTTCGCATCGCTGTATCACCGGGCGCTGGCGACCGGTCTGGCCCAGCCGGTGATGGTGTTGAACCTTGGCGGGGTCGGCAACGTGACATTCCTCGATGGCGATAGCATTGTGGCGTTTGACACCGGCCCGGCGTCGGCCTTGCTGGATGATTTCGTCAAGCGGCGGCGCGGGTTGGCCTATGACGAAGGTGGCGCGCTGGCGGCCAGTGGTAAGGCCGACATGGGGTTGGTGGCGCGGTTGATGCAGCATCCCTATTTCGCCCGCCCGGCGCCGAAATCGTTGGATCGCAATGATTTTCACGCCTGGGCGGCGGCGGTTGAGGGAATGTCGGACGCCGATGGCGCGGCGACTTTGGCCGAGTTTACCATTGCCAGCGTGGCGGCGGCGCTGGACCATGTGGACCGGCCGCCGCAGCGCTGGCTGGTGACCGGGGGCGGCCGGCACAACGCGAATTTCATGCGTCGGCTGGCGGACGTGCTCGGCGTGCCCGTCGATCCGGTTGAGGCGGTCGGCTGGAACGGCGACTTCATTGAGGCGGAGTGTTTCGGCTATCTCGCCGTCCGCTCCCGCGCCGGGTTGCCGCTCAGCCTGCCCGGCACCACCGGCGTGCCACAGCCGCTCACCGGCGGGGAATTTTGTCCGGCATGATCGATGCGGCCTTCGCCTTGGTGCAGGCGGCGATCGCGGCCGGGCGCATTCCGGGCGCGGTGCTGGGGGTGTCGGACAGCACCGGCAGACATTTGCGCGCCGCCGGGGCAGCGCAACTGGTGCCCGATCCGGTTGCGATGACCCCGAACACCTGGTTCGATCTGGCGTCGCTGACCAAGGTGGTGTTCACCACCACCGCCATTCTTCGGCTGGTCGAACAGGGGCGGATCCGCCTCGATGATCCGCTAACGGTGGCGATCCCCGATTTGCGGCAATATCAGGTTGACAGCGCGCCGGAGCGACGGCTGACGTTTCGCCAGTGCCTGTCGCACCAGACCCATCTGCCGGCGGTCAAGCCGCTTTACACCTATGGTCAGGACCCGCAGACCCTGCGCGCCTTCGTGCTGCAACGGGAATGGCGGGCTGGGCCACCGGTTTATTCCGATATTAATTTCATCCTGCTGGGCATCGCCATCGAACGGCTGACCGGCAAGCCGTTACATGCCCAGGCGTTGCCGGCTGGGTTCAGCTTCGCCCCCGCCCCCGACCGCTGTGCGGCCACCGAGGCCTGCCAATGGCGCGGCCGGGTGATGCGCGGCGAGGTGCATGACGAGAATGCATTTGCCCTTGGCGGCGCGTCCGGCCATGCTGGCCTGTTCGGCAGCGCCGATGCACTGCTGGATTTTGCTGCCGGATTGTTGGACGAGACCGTGCTGACCCCGGCCAGCATCGCCGCAATGCGCACGCGGCAATCGCCAACCCGTGGGCTGGGTTGGGAAATCGCCACGCCGGGCTGGCCGGGCGGCGATCGCTGTGCGGCGGACACCATCGGCCACACCGGCTTCACCGGGACCGGCCTGTGGATCGACTTCGCCGGCCGCCGCGCCTGGACCTTGCTGACCAACCGGGTGCATCCGTCGCGGCATTTCGACAGCGGCATCGCGCCGTTACGTCGGGCAGTGGGTGAAGCATTTGGCCTCGCCCGCCAGAGCGGCTAGAAGGCGTGCAAACCGGATGCATCCGGGTGGGGGTATTTGCCGTTGCGCCGTTTTCTGACCTTTGCGCCGCTGTTCCTGCTGCTGGCCGGCTGCGGTACTTTGCCGAATTCTGGGCCGAGCCGATCCGCTATGCTGGATGCCGGTGCGAAGCGGGATGTGGCGGTGGTTGAAGTGAACGGCAACACTATCCAAGCGCTGTCAGGCGTCCGGCCGCCATCGCTGGTGGGCGCGTTCGGAGATTATCGGCCGGCTGGCGAAATGCGCATCGGGGTCGGCGACGGCGTGCAGATCGTGATCTGGGAAGCGGCGTCCGGCGGGCTGTTTTCCAGCCCAGTGGTGGATCGCAGCAGCACAGGCACGCGTTCGGCGCAGATCCCCGAACAGATCGTCGCCCGCGATGGCTCGATCACAGTGCCGTTCGCCGGGCGGATTGCAGTGGTCGGCCGCACCCCGCCGGAAGTGGAAAGCGAAATCGTCAAGCGCCTGTCGGACAAAGCGATCGACCCGCAGGCGCTGGTGACCATCACCCGCAATGTCAGCAACACGGTAACCCTGATCGGCGAAGGTGGCCTCGGCGCGCGCATCGGGCTGACGCCGCGCGGCGACCATCTGCTGGATGTGCTGGCCAGCATCGGTGGCGCGCGGATCAGCGCCAGCGACGTGACGGTGGTGCTCACCCGCGACGGCCATGCCACGCGGGTGCCGCTACAAGCGGTGCTGGATGACCCGCGTGAAAATGTGTATCTGCGCGCCGGCGATCAGGTGACCTTCGTGAACGACCCGCAGACCTTCATCGCGATGGGCGCTACCGGCGCCAACGCGCGGGTGCCGTTTCAAACCTTGGGCCTCACGCTCGACGAAGCGATGGCGCGGGTTGGTGGGTTGATCGACGAGCGCGCCGATCCGGATGCGCTGTTCGTGGTGCGTTACGAACCGGCCGCCGTCGCCGCCGCCATCCCAGCCGCGCGTTCGGTGCCGGCACAGAACGGCTACGTGCCGGTGATCTATCATCTGAACATGAAAGATCCGTCCGGCCTGTTTCTGGCGCGGCAGTTCCAGATGCGCAACAAGGATATCCTTTATGTTGCCAACGCGCCGCTGGTGAGCTTACAGAAAGTGCTAAACTTGGTGAACCTGCTGACCACGCCGGCGGTAAGCGCGGCGTCCGTCAAAAGCCTAACGCGGTAGTCTGGGTGGAGCACGCCGTTCAGCCGGCGATCAGCGCGAGCGCGTTTGCCGCGTTCATCCGCAACCATTTGCTTCGGGCTTTGCCGGCGCTTGGGCCGTCGTCGCGTGCGGTTACCGAAACCGAATACCCGGCCGAGGGCGATGACTGGTTCTGGACGGATGACAACGCCAAGGTGTTGGAACTGCTATCGCGGCCGGAGGTCTGGCGGGAGGCGCCGGCCGACGTTGCCGATATCGTGCGGTTCGTCATCGGCATGTGCGACGGGCCGTTCATCTTCCGCCGGCTAGCCGGATCTCGCCTGCAACAGGTTTCGCGCGATGGCGGGGTGGCGCAATTCGTTCATAGCCTGATGGATATCGGCTGCAATCTGGCGCAGGGCGCGGTGACGCTGGGGATGCGGTTTCACGACGGTCGCACCGCGCGCAACGTCGTGCTTACAGGCAACTATGTCAGTTTTTGCTATCGCGGGCGGGCCTTTTCGGTGGATGTCGAGGATGCCATCGTGGCGCACGAAATCGTGCACGAGGGCGAACATTTAACGCTGTCCTGGACATCGGAGTTGCATTTCAAGCCGCATTGGTACGCGCCGGCCCGACGCCTCGGGCGGTTGGTGCACACGGTCGCGGTGCGGGCGAATTCGATGTTCGTCGATCTGGACGCCACCCTCGATATCGATCCGGCGATCGCGGTGGGCGATGTCGTGCTGACCTTCGGCTACGACAATTTGAGCCATAGCGACAATAACGTGCGCTACGAGACCATCCGTGCGTCGTTTTCCGATGCGCCGATGCAGAAGCGAACCGCGGGCGCTCAGGGCAATCTGCACGTGCCGGCGGCCGATGCGCGCTACTGGTCGATCGCCCAGACCTCGCAGATCAGCGGTTTCGCGCTGGCGGTCCATGCGCTGCCACGGCCCGGGTCGCCGTTGCATTCGATCAACGCAAGCTGCAAGGACAAGGGCCAACTGCACTGGCTGGTGTCCGAATATAGGTTTGCCGGTCCACAGAGTGGGCGGGTATCGGCGGGCGAGCGCAAGGCGATCACCGCAGGCGGCTTCTACGATCTTGCGGACGCGTATGCAGACACGCTGGTCGGGCTGGCGGCGCGCGCGGACGCCGGCGGGCCGGCGATCGATCCGTCGATTTCCTATGATTACGGCGCCGAGGTGTTCGCCTTCACCCGCTGCTATTGCAGCTTGATGGGCGACAACCCACCGGTTGACGATCCTGCTTTGCGGGCAGAATTGCGCGATCGCATCGATCATTTCGTCGATGTCTACGCCGCGCATTTCATCGTCCCGTTTCGGGCCGGCGGATCGGCGATTTTTTCCCGCTCGATCGCTTTCATGGCGCTGGCCTATGCCGACATGGTCGAAGTGACCGGGGAAGCACGCTACGCCGATGCGTTGCGGGACGCCTGCGACATCATCCTCAGCTTCGAGCGGGTCAACACCGACATCGCCGGTCGGGCGCAATCCGCCTTTGCCATGGGGCGGGAAGCGGATTCGCGGCCGTATGTTGATTGCCATAGCGCCTGCTTGCTGGCGCTGGCGCGGGCGACCAACGTGCTGGGCGAGGATAGCTGGCTGGTTTCGATCGATCGTTCGCTGGCGGCTTATCGGGTCGATACCCAGGCGATCAGCTTTAATTTTGCCGAGCATAAGCAGGATCTGGTTTGCGTGGATTATCTGGCAGCCGACGGGGTTCGCCATGCCATGCCGGCATTCTGGAACTATCATATCGGCATTACCTTGCGGATGCTGAACGAAGTTCGAGCCAGTGCGCGGCACGGATTGCAGACGGTATGGGCGCGGCATCGGGATCGGTTCGTGGTGCTGGAATGGCTGTTGCGGCGGCGGGTGGAAGAATGTTTGCGGTCACGCGATGGGACGACCGAAATACGCACCTCGGTGCTGTCGTCGGAAACCAATTCGGAAACCCAGCCATGGGTGGCAATCGCGCTGCTGGATGCCGACCGGCGCGGCTGAGGGGGGACTGTGATGCGCGTGGTGCAGACACTGGACGAACTCGACGCCATGATCGCGGCCTGCAATGCGGCCGAGGCGGTGTCCGACGATGCGATGCGGGCGGTGTTTCCGACCTTTCGCATGGACCCACCGAAATCACTGCCTGCCGACCCGTTTTCGGCGGAATTTCGCGCCGCCCAACTTGCGCTCTACCAGCGGATTGCCGGCAAAACCTATGATAACAGCAACGAGATAACCCGTTTCGATGTCGCTGCGGCGGTGCGCCGGCCATTTCCGTTTGTGACCAACAGCACGGCCACTGCCGGCGCGTATTTCATGGCGATCGGCTATCTGTTGCGCTGCATGGCGCTTCCACCGGGCTCGCGGGTGTTGGAGTTCGGCGCCGGCTGGGGGATTTCCTCGGTCTGGCTGGCGCAACTCGGCCATCACGTGACGACGGTCGATATCGAGCCGTGTTTTTGCGAATTGATCGCCCGGCG
>JAYTQP010000381.1:0-1542 GCA_043746675.1 Rhodospirillales bacterium
GCGGATTTCACGGTCAGATCGGGGTTGCGGGTGTTGAACAGGAAGGCGCCGGCGTCGCGCACACGCCAGAACACCGCAAAATCGATGTCGATGATGTTCTCGTCGCCGGTCAGCATCCGGCTTTCTTCTGACACGTTGCGCAGCGTGGCGTCGCGGCCGCGAACCGCGCGGGCATCGGGCGGCTGCATGCTGCGGTAGCCGACCTCCACCCGGTTGACGCGGGTGACGGGCGGGCGCAGCACCTGTTCGATCGGCCACGGCATGTGGTAGTTCAGCCCAGGGAAAGTGGTGCGATTGAAGGCGCCGAAGCGGAGCACGACGCCTTGTTCGTCTGGCTGGACGTTGTAGAAGCCGGTGAACAGCCAGCCGCCGAGCACCAGCGCGGCGACCAGAATAAAGCCGAGTTGCCCGCCGGGGGAAAATCCGCCGCCCCCTCCGCCGCCGCCGATCCCTGGCGGCAACAGCCCACGCAGGAAATTCTGCGCGCGCCGGATCAACGCTTCGAGGTCCGGAGGACCGCCGCTGCCGCCGCTGCCCCATGGCCCACGGTCGTTCGGTCGCCCAGCGCCACGCGGCGGCACCCTGGGGTCGGCGTCGCCACTCGGCGGCACGCCCCAAGGCCCAGTTTGGGGGCCAGATTGGGGGCCGCCCGGCCGATCACTACCCTTGCGCCCCCCGTTCTCGGAGGAGGGATCGTCGGGGCCGCCGTTGTTCCAAGGCATCGAGAGGGAGCGCTCCTGCAATTTCGTATAGCATAAGTAAATCGGGTCAGCGCCGGGCCGCCCCCGGTTGGGCATTGGCAGGCGGCGCATCCTACGCCATATGCGCCAACATGACGCCTCTGCATATTGACTGGCTGAGAAAGGTTTTCAAGCGCATGCCCGAACCAACGGCCGACGATCTTCGCAAGCTGCTGGCGCGGGTGAAAGATCCGGCCAGCGGGCGCGATATCGTTGCGGCCGGAATGGTGGAGGGGGTGCAGGTCAAAGCCGGCCTGGTGCAGGTGAGCCTGCTGACCGACCGCGCCCGCGCCCCAGCCATGGAACCGGTTCGGGCAGAGGCCGAACGCCTGCTGTCCGAGCAGCCCGGGGTGCAGAATGCCACGGTTATTCTGACCGCGCATAAGGCCCCGCCGGCGGCGAAGGTTGCGGAGGGCAAGCCAAAATTGCTGGCCGAGGTGACGGCGATCGTCGCGGTGGCGTCCGGCAAGGGTGGTGTCGGGAAATCCACTGTCGCGGTCAATCTGGCGGTGGCGCTGGCGCAGCAGGGCCTGAAAGTGGGCTTGCTGGACGCCGACATTTACGGCCCCAGCCTGCCGCGTATGCTTGGCCTGAACCGCAAGCCGGAAGTGCAGGGCGACCGGATGATCCCGCTGGAGGCCTGGGGGCTCAAGGCGATGTCGATCGGGTTTCTGGTCGATGCCGACACGCCGATGATCTGGCGCGGGCCGATGGTGATGGGCGCGCTGGAACAGATGATGGGGCAGGTGAACTGGGGGCCGCTCGACATCATGATCGTCGATATGCCGCCCGGCACCGGCGA
>JAYTQP010000382.1:0-23108 GCA_043746675.1 Rhodospirillales bacterium
GCCATCGCCTGATGCAGATTGGGATCGAAAATGGCGCCGGTGGGGTCTTCGCGCTTAACCCCGTTGCGCTCCAGCAGGTCCAGAAAACTGCGTTCCACCCCGGTAAAACCATCGCGGACACGGCCGACGATGGCCGGCTCATCGACGCTGCTGGGCGGAATGGCATCGAGCCCGCGGCGCAGATTTTCGGCCGCCTCGGCCACATCGCGGGCGAATTTCTGGGTGGCATATTGCCGCGCGTCATCCACATCGCGCTTGCTGCGGGTGCGCACATTGGCGGTCTCCGCCTCCGCCCGCATCCAGCGCTCCTTCATCTCGTCGCGCTCGGCCTCAAGCTCGGCAATGCGGGCGGCGGCGATTTCCATCAGACCGCTCGGCGCGTGGACAGTCGGCTCCGGCGCGTCATGCGCCGAGGCATCGAGATGTTCGGTTTGGGCGGGCTGCGGGTCGGTCTGCATGTCCTGATCCATCTAGCGCTGCGTCGGTCTAACTGGGCATCAATCTAACGGGGGCATCCGGAACGGTTCCCGGCGGCAGGCGTCAGTTAGTGGGCGCAAGCACCGTGCACAAGGTGTTTGGCCAAGATTCTGCGCCGTGCCTGCCCGGCGATCCCGCGCCATCCGGCCTTTCCATTCACTGCTTCATGCCGCGCATCGGGCATGATAGAGTCCACTCAGCAGGCGGAGGTGGTTTGGTTGGGGCGGAGTACAATCGCGTTGTGCAAAAGTTGGTAACCAATGATGCGTTGAAGGATCTCGGGGCTGGCAAGGCGGCACCGGCCGATGTTGCGCGGCTCTATCGGCAAGCCTTCACCGACTTCGGCACCCGCGCCTTGTGGAACTACCGAACAGATATCGAGCACCCGACCATCACGCAGGCGTTGATGGTTGCAGACTCGTTGAGGGTCGAGGGCAATGTCGAGGCACGTGCGCTGGCCGTCCAGATCGAACTGGCCTGTCGTGCCGCTCTCTGATCTTCAGGTCGAAATTCTCCGCACCCTCGCGTCCCATCGTAGCCCCGACAGCTATGTCGCCGGATCGACGCCGCTGCACCGCAATGGCCCGCGTTTCTCCGGTGACATCGATATTTTCCATGGCCGCGAAGAACAGGTGGCCCAAGCCGCCGTCAAAGACTCCGCCGCGCTGGCTGCGGCGGAATTTGCCGTTGCCTGGATCCGGCAGGAACCGGGTCTTTACGCCGCCGCGGTAACACGGCGCGATGAGAGCACGCGGCTTGAATGGGTGCGCGACAGCGACTTCCGTTTCTATCCGGCACAACCGGACCCGGTGTTCGGCTATACGCTGCATCTGGTCGACATCGCGACCAACAAGGCACTGGCGTCGGCCGGCCGGCAGGCGCCGCGCGATGCCCTTGATCTGCTTTTTATCCACGAACGGCATTTGCCCTTGGGCGCCGTGATTTGGGCGGCGGTTGGCAAGGCTCCGGGCTATTCGCCCGAGAGTCTCATCGCTGAAATCCGGCGCAACGCGCGGTATCGCGCCGACGAATATGAAGCGCTTTCCATGGCCGCACCGATCGATGCGAGCACCATCATCCGGAAACTGCGCGCGGCGCTGGACGAGGCGGAGACGTTCGTCCAGACCATGCCCGCTGGTAAGGAAGGGCTGATCTTTCTGAAGGATGGCGCGCCGGTCCAGCCGGATCCGGCGCATCTTGACAACTACGAGGAATTGGCCGGCCGGCGCCACGACGTATGGCCCGGTTCCTCCGAGATCGGCAGCGCCATGCTCGAACGCTACGGCAAACCGTCAACCTGATCGGCACTACCCCAGCCGCCCGATCGCCGCCATCACCGCCGCCGTCTGCTCCACGATCACCATATGCCCAGCCTCCGGCACGCTGACCAGTTCGGCCCCCTTGATGCCGGCCTTGAAAGCGTGCGCGTAGGGCGCCGGCATCATCCGGTCGCTGTCGCCCCAGACCAGCACGGTTTTCGCCTTGATCCGGTGGATGCGGTCTTTCAGGCCGCGTTCGGGGATCGGGAACAGCAGCTTGCCGGCCATGCCCAACTGGCGGGCGTTGCGCACCAGAAACGGGATCAGAAAGGCCGGGTCCTGCATGTTGACGTTGCGGGTCATGGTGGCCGCCCCGGCCACCTCATCGTGGAACAAATAGGCCGGCAGTTCGCGCGGCAGCAGGCTGAACATATCCGGCACCGGGTGGCTGTCGATCCACAGCCCGGCGGCGGCGATCAGGCAGAGCCGATCGACGTCGTTCGGCGCCACCGCCGCCATTTCCGCCGCCACCATGCCACCGAGCGAATGGCCGACCAGGATCGGCTTGTGCAGGCCAAGCGCGTCCAGCACGTCGAACGTATGCAACGTCACATCGAGCATGTCCCGAATGTCGGGATTGTCCTCCGATTCGCCATAGCCCGGCAGGAACGGCGCGCGGACATGGTATTTCGCCGCCAGGGCTTCGATGAACGGGCTGTCGGCAGTGATGCCGCCGGCGCCGTGCAGGAACACTAGGTCCGGCCCGCTGCCGCCCTCAAGATATTCGACCACGCCCTTCGGCGTCTGGACAGTTTTGCTCTCGATCATTTCGCGGGCACCATGTCAGGCTGGGTGGCAGGGGCGAAATCCGGGCCGAGCGGCGCCGGGATGGCGCGTTTGGCCAGCGGGCTGCACCAGAAGCGGTTATCGTCGGCGAATTCCGGCCACATGTCGCGCAAATGCGGCAGCACCTTCTCGGCGAACAGCCTGGTCGAATACATGCACAAATCCTTCGGCATGTTGCCGACATGCAGCAGCAGGAAAATGTTGCCGACATTGAGGCCCTTGATCAGCTCCTCGAAGCGCTGACGCACGGTGTCCGGGCTGCCGGCGATGATGTAGCCGCCATCCACCAAATCCTTCCAGGTCAGCTTCGGATATTCCGGCCGGCCATATTGGTTGAGCGCGCCGGACTGGATGGTTTTGATCGTGCGGTAGCCCGGCGCATCGGCGAAGCCGGGGAACACATGCAGGCAGCGATTATAGAAGTAGAAGGCATGTTCGGCATAAAGCCGTTCGGCCTCGGCATCGGTTTCGGCCACGAACACGGTCTGCGCGAAGCCGGCGCGATAGGGCGACGTATCCGGCGCACCGCGCGCCACCACCCGGTCCCAGTAGCCGGCCAGCAGCGCCTTGGCGCGCAAATAGCCGGAGAAGCTGAGGTAGGAATAGGAATAGGTGTTGTCGATGCAGAAATCATAGGTTTCGACCGAGCCGCCGCCGGGGATATGGATCGGCGGGTGCGGCTTTTGCAGCGATTTCGGCCAGATATTGACATGGCGCAGCTTGTTGTAGCGGCCGTTGAAGGCGAAGGGTTTGTCCTCGGTCCAGGCGCGAATGATCATCTCGTGCGCTTCGGCGTATTTTTCCCGCGTCAGCGCCGGAATCTGCCCATAGCAGTAATTGGTATCCATCGAGGTGCCAACCGGGAACCCGGCCACCAGCCGCCCGCCGGACATCACGTCCAGCATGGCGAATTCCTCGGCCACCCGAACCGGCGGGTTATACAGCGCAATCGAGTTGCCCAGCACCACGATCGCGGCGTTCGCGGTGCGCCGGGTCAGCGCCGCCGCCATAAGATTGGGCGACGGCATCAGCCCATAGCCGTTCTGGTGATGCTCGTTGATGCCAACCCCGTCGAAGCCGAGCGTATCGGCATATTCGAGCAGATCCAGATAGTCGTTGTAAACATCGTGCCCGCGCACCGGATCGTACAGCTTGCTATCGATGTCGACCCAGACGGAGCGGTTCTGCTCGCGGAAATCATCCGGCAGATAGGGCCACGGCATCAGGTTGAACCAGGTGAATTTCATTTTTGCTTCCCCAGTGGGCCGAACCGCCGCGGCGGCCGGACGGACGTTAAGGGAACGCTAGCGCGCCGCCTGGCCGCTGGCAACGCAGCGCCGATCCGTCGATCCGCCGCCGGCAACGACACTCTCATGGTCAGACGCCAAGCCGCAGGCTGGAACCAGGATTACCTCAACGCACGCATCGCAAGAATGCTAAATAACATTCAAGCGATTCTTCCGGTGGTTCCGCGCGATCAACACCCTCTCCGCCTCATCGGAAGAACAGATATTTCACCAACGCGGCGGCAAGCAACACGACGAGCACGATCGCCATCAGTCCAAACAGCCCCATCCCCCACATCATCGCGCCGCCATTGCACGTCCAGTTGCCCATCATCGGCTTTCTCCTTTGAGGTCATTTCGACGACCGTTCACTCCGCCAACGACGCGATCTGCCCACCAGTCCGAAGATCGGCGGTACTGCGTTCCGGTAACCTCCAGCCCTTCACGATGATGTAGATCGCCGGGATCACCAGCAGCGTCAGCAGCGTTGAGGACACCATGCCGCCCACCATTGGCACCGCGATGCGGCGCATCACCTCGGAGCCGGTTCCGGTGCTCCATAGGATCGGCAGGAGCCCGGCCATGATCGCCACCACGGTCATCATCTTCGGTCGCACCCGTTCGACCGCACCGGTCATTATCGCCCGTCGCAGATCGTCACGGGTCAACGCGCCGCCCTCCCCACGTCGTTGCGCGGCGATCTCGGTCAGCGCGTGGTCGAGATAGATCAGCATCACCACCCCGGTTTCGGCCGCAACGCCGGCAAGCGCGATGAAGCCGACCGCGACCGCCACGCTGGTATTGTAGCCCAGCCACCACATCAACCACGCCCCGCCAACGAGTGCGAACGGCACCGACAGCATCACGATCAACGTCTCGGTGATGCGGCCAAAGTTCAGGAACAGCAGCACCAGGATCACCACCAGGGTCGCCGGAACGACGAGCTTCAACTTCGCCTGGGCCCGCTGGAGGTATTCGAACTGGCCGCTCCATTCGATGTGGTAGCCGGGCGGCATTTTCACCGCGGCCGCCACCTTGCTGGCGGCTTCCTCAACGTAGCCGCCAAGATCGCGCCCTTGCAGGTCGATGTAGATGTAAGCGACTGGCTGCGCATTCTCGGTGCGAATGCTGGGTGGCCCCAGGGTCACCCGCACCTTGGCGATCTGGCCCAACGGCACCATCGCACCACCCGACGTGGGTACCAGCACGTTGCTGGCAATCGCCTGGGGATCATCGCGCAGGTCACGCGGGTAGCGAACGCTGACGCCATAGCGTTCGCGCCCTTCAACCGTCGTCGTCACGGTCTCGCCGCCAAGTGCGGTCGCGACCACCTTCAGCACATCATCGACGGATAGCCCGTAGCGGGCGGCCAAACGCCGGTCCGGGCCGATCTCGACGTAGCGGCCGCCGGTCAGCCGTTCGGCGAAAGCGCTCGTGGTGCCGGGCACACCATGCACAACGCGTTCGACCGCTTTCCCCAGACGGTCCAGTTCGCCCAGATCGGGCCCGAAGATTTTCACCCCGACAGGGGTACGTATCCCGGTCGATAGCATGTCGATGCGGGCCTTGATCGGCATCGTCCAGGCGTTGCTCACGCCGGGCAGTTGAAGTGCGGCATTCATCTTGGCGATCAGGCTGTCGAGGGTCACGCCGGGCCGCCATTCAGCGGGCGGCTTCAGGTTGACCACCGTCTCACTCATCTCGAGCGGAGCCGGATCGGTTGCGGTCATCGCACGTCCGGCCTTGCCGAAAACCGAGGCCACCTCCGGGAAGGATTTGATGATGCGGTCCTGCGTCTGCAGCAATTCGGCCGCTTTTGTCACCGATAGTCCCGGCAGCGTCACCGGCATGAACAGCAGCGTGCCCTCGTTCAGGCTGGGCATGAACTCGCTGCCGAGCTGCGACATCGGCCAGACGGTGAGTGCGAGGATCAGCAACGCAGCCGCCACGGTCAGAACCGGAATGCGGAGCACCAGGCGGATGATCGGACGGTAGATCCAGATCAGCGCGCGGTTAATCGGGTTGCGCCCCTCGGCGATGATTTTCCCGCGCACGAACAGCAGCATCAGCACCGGCACGAGCGTGATTGAAAGGATCGCTCCTCCCGCCATCGCGAAGGTTTTGGTGTAGGCGAGCGGCTTAAAAAGTCTCCCCTCCTGGTCCTCCAGAGTGAACACCGGCAGGAACGAGGCGACGATCACCAGCAGGCTGAAAAACAACGACGGTCCCACCTCCTTGGCGGCCGCGATCAGGGCGGGGCCACGTGGCGCGCCCGGCTTCAACCGCTCGACATGCTTATGGGCGTTTTCGATCATCACGATGGCCGCATCGACCATCGCCCCGAGCGCGATGGCGATGCCGCCAAGGCTCATGATGTTCGAGCCGATGCCCAAGGCGTGCATCCCCGCGAACGCGAGCAGCACGCCGATCGGCAGCGTGATGATGGCCACCAATGCGCTGCGGACATGCAGCAGGAACACAAAACCGACGGCGGCAACGATCAGGCTTTCTTCGAGCAACGTGTGCTTCAGCGTTTCGATCGCCGAATGGATCAACTGCGAACGGTCATAGACAGGCTCGATCGTGACGCCCGGTGGCAACCCCGGCTTCAACGCGGCCAGCTTGGCCTTGATATTGTCGATCGTGGTCAGCGCGTCCATGCCGTCGCGCTTGAGCGCAATGCCACCGACAACCTCCCCGGTACCGTTCATCTCCGCAATCCCGCGCCGCTCGTCCGGGCCGATTTCGATGCGGGCGACATCTTTCAACATCACCGCGGTGCCCGACCCGCCCGGGTCCGCTTTCAGCACCACGTTGCCGAGATCCCGCACATTGCGCAGATAGCCGCGGCCGCGGATCATATACTCGGTTTCGCTCATTTCGATGGTGCGGCCACCAACATCGCGGTTGCTCGCACGGATCGCGTCGGACACGCGGTCGAGCGGTATGCCGAACGCCTGTAGCTTTCTGGGATCGACGACGACCTGATATTGCTTCTCGAAACCGCCGACACTGGCGACCTCGGACACGCCCTTCGCCGTCACCAGGTTGTAACGGATGATCCAGTCCTGAATGCTCCGCAACTCGGCCAGCGTCCGCTGCGCCCCGAGCACGACGTATTCGTAAACCCAGCCGACCCCGCTGGCATCCGGGCCCAGTGCCGGCGTCACGCCTGGTGGCAGCCGTTTGGCCGCGAAGTTCAGATATTCGAGCACCCGTGAGCGGGCCCAATAGAGGTCGGTTCCGTCCTCGAACACGACATAGACAAACGAGAGACCGAAATTCGAGAAGCCGCGCACGACCTTCGCGTGCGGTACCGCCAGCAGCGCCGTGGTCAGCGGATAGGTCACCTGATCTTCGACCACCTGCGGTGCCTGGCCGGGGAATTCGGTATAGACGATAACCTGCGTGTCCGACAGGTCCGGCAGGGCATCGAGCGGGGTGTTGACCACGGCCCAGACGCCGACGCCGACGAAGATCAATGTGGCGAGCAGGACGAACATTTTGTTGCGGGCGCAGATGTCGATGATGCGGCCGATCATGGCTTTGTGCCCCCATCAAACCCTTGCAGCGCGGCGCGCAAATTGCTCTCCGCATCGATCAGGAAGTTGGCGCCAACCACCACGCGATCGCCGGGATTAAGGCCCTTGGTCACCTGGACATGCTCGTCGCCACGCCTGCCGAGTTGCACCCGCCGTGGCTCGAAGCGCCCTTCACCACGATCGACCAGCACGACCTGGCGGGTTCCGCTGTCGAGCACCGCCGATAGCGGGATCGACAGCACGGGTCCGGCGTCCGGGGCCGCGCCGAACGTGACGTTGGCGAACATCGCCGCCCGCAACTTGCCATCCGGATTGGGGACGATGATGCGAACCTTCGCTGTGCGTGTTTCCGCGTTCAGGCTCGGGTAAATGAAATCGACTTTTCCCTTGAATGTCTGCTCGGGGGTGGCAACGAAGATTGCATCGGCTGCCTCCCCAGGCATGACGGATCCCAAGTCTTGCTCCTGCACCTGCGCGATCAGCCAGACCGACGCGAGATCGGCGGTGCGAAACAGGGCGTCGCCGGCGTTGATCCGCATCCCCTGCTGGACGGGCTTGTCGATCACCACACCATCCGCCGCGGCAACCACGGCGATCAGCCGCGACGAAACGCCGGTCCGGCGCAGGCGGGCAATTTCACTTTCCGGCACATCCAGGTTGCGCAACCGCTGCACAGATGCCTTGCCGATCGCACCGCCCATCCGGGCGGCCACGAGATATTCCTCCTCCGCGCTGACAAGCTCCGGTGCGTAAATCTCCGCCAGTACCTGGCCCTTGCGAACCGGGTCTCCCGTTGCCGCAACCGCGAGACGCTCGATCCAACCCGATACCTTGGTCGTCACGGTGGCCAGGCGTCGCTCGTCGAATTGCAGAATTCCGGTGGCGCGGATCGTGCGGCCGGCAGTCTCCCGCATCTCCGCCACCGCAGTCCGCACGCCCAGCGTCTGCAACCGGCCGGGCGAGATCCGCACGGTGCCGGGCGCATCGCCCTGGCTGCCCTCGTCAGCGTAAACCGGCATATAATCCATGCCCATCGAGTCTTTCTTGGGCCGGGGCGACGTGTCCGGCAAACCCATTGGGTTGCGGTAATACAGGATGCGACGCTCGGCCGCTGGCGGCTTCGGCGCCGCGGATGGTGCGGTGGCTGCATCCTCAAATACTGCACGGTAGTCCTTGCCATCGGCGGTCTTCTTCGGACCGGATGCATAGAATGGCTTGCCGTCTGGATCCTGCCAGTAGAGCGGCAGTGTCCGCTGCGCTTGCGCATGCGCCACACCGCTCGTTGCGAGCTCGGCGATCAGGCAGGCGACCAGGATCGTCCTCACAGGTCACCGCCGATCAGACGCTCGATGGCAGCGAGTTCAACCTGCTCGCTGAGCTCGGTCTGCAGCAGGCGAAGGGCGACCTCGTGGATCTGGTGTTCCGCTGCTATCGCTCCGGCCAATTCTCCGCGTCCCTGGCTGAAGTTCGCCAGCATCGTCTGAAAGCCGGCGCGCGCCTGCGGCATAGCCTCCTTGCGCAGGATCGCTTCGGTGGTGCGGGCGGCCCGGAATCTGGCCATTGCCTCACCCAAAGCGCCCTCGATCTCCAGCCGCGCCGCCTCATAGCGCTGCTGGCTGGCACCAAGTTGCGCCGCCGCCGCGCGTTGCCCGGATGCCTCACGGCCCCAGGGCATTGGTATATTCAAGCCGATCGTGGCCGCGAAGCCGATAGGGCGGTTGTTGGTCTGGATCAGCGGCCCCGCGCCCATCGTCACGTCCGGATACCACGCCTTATCCGCAAGCGTGCTGCGTGTCCTAGCCGCCGACACAGCGGCGTTGCCGGCTGATAACATGGGGTTTTCGCCTCGCGCGCGTGTAACCAACACAGCGAGCACCGGCTCCGCCGCTGGCAGCGGTCTGATCTTCAGCGGCTCCGACAATGGCGCATCGGCCGCACGTCCCGCCAGCGCGTTGAGGCGCGCCCGGGCAGCGTTGCGGTCGCCTTCCAGCCGGGCTGCCTCGGTCTTCGCAGTCGTCTCCTCGCCAAGCGCCTGAATGACCGCCAACTGATCGCCGCCACCTTGCGCGTAACGGGCACGCGCCGCTGTGCGCATGTGGCGGGCCAACGCTCCGATCTCTCGGTTTACCGCCATATTCCGCGTCGTCAGATAATACTGCGCGTAAGCGACCTTAATCTTTTCGTCGAGCTCATCCCGTGCCGCCTGCGCCCGCCCGCGGCTGGCAGCAACATCGGCCAGCGCCGCCTGCCGGCGCAAGCCGCGCTTACCCCAGAGCGGAAACGATTGCGACAGCATCACGGCATGCGCGCTGAAGACGCCGCCATCCTTGTAATACTGGTAGCTATCGGTGATCGTCGGGTCGTCGAGGGCATCGGCGCCGCTGGCCTTGGCCGCCGCCGCTTCGGTGTCCAGGGTGGCAGCCCGCAGCGCCGGGCTAAGCCGCCGTCCGGCGGCCAGCAGACCCTCGACGGTTGCGCCCAGCGGAGCATCGGCTGCTTGGGCCTGTGCCGGGGCGCTGACCAGCAAACCGGTCGCCAAAAGAGCGATTGGAAGTCTCCACTGGGCGCCCATGTCACCGCACCAGGTTGACGTTAACTGTTCCGCGGACGGTGTCCGCTTCCCCCTGGACTTTGGCCGCCAGATGCAGCGCCCAGGGTCCAGCCATGACCGGATCGACCTCGAAAGAATAAATGCCATCCTTGGCAGATACACTCTTCACGCTTGCCGTCATGGCGCCCATTCCGGCGGGACCCATGTCGGCTTTGCTCTCGAAAATTATGGCATTCGGAACGGGTTTGCCGTCCGCGGCTTGGACCAGCCTGATATGGACGAGATCCTTCCGGGCCACGCGCTGTGGCGCTCCGGCCAGCTCGAAGCGGTAATCGGCAGCGGCCGCCTGGGCGGCCGGGATCGTAAACGCAAAGCCGCAGGCAACCGCAGTTGCGCCAGTGAGAACGCGAATCATTTATGTGTCTCCGTGGCCCACCAGTCCGGTCTCGGACAGGCGTTTGGCGGGCTATGAACAATCGTTCGTCGAGCGGACGCATCTCGGGCGTGCGTCGGTTGGACTCAGATCGTTCGCGGCGGCACGGGTTCAGGGGGGCTGTCGAAACCGGCCAATACCGACGACCCGAACCAATAGACGACCCTGCTGAAGGATACCGGCGTGTCCGCACCGATCAGGCGTTCCGGCAGAGCGAGGTTGGATACGCAGCCCATCACTTTTATGCAGCCTGGCGTAATGCCTTTACACGGCGCCAACGGCGCTTGGTGACCGGTATCGGCGATGGGCATCATCTGGTCGCACGGCATGCCCGCCGACATTATGGTGGTCGCGAGCCTGCTTGCCTGGACAAGCTGAACCGACGTCCCACCGACGATGGCAATACCGATCAGGACAAGCAAAATACGGTTAGCAAACCTCAGCATATTTTCGATCTAGCAGTTTCCGGTGCGCAGGGCTACCACATATGCAAGTCCGCGAATTGCCGCAGAAGCCGGCCCAAGAAGTCGTCATTTCGCCGCCGCCAGATCACCCCGCGTAGCACCCCGCCGTACGCGCGCGCTCGCGCACCAGCGCCAGCACCGCCGCGCAGGTCGGCATCGCATGGCCGGTAACGCCGCCCAGTTCTACCACCGCGCCGAGCAGGGCATCGATCTCCATCGGCCTGCCGCGCTCCAGGTCTTGCAGCATGGAGGTTTTGTGTTCGCCAACCTCGGCCGCGCCGTCGATGCGTTTTTCCAGCGAAACCGCGAAGCGCACCCCAAGCGCCTCGGCAACCGCCTGCGCCTCGCCCATCATCGCCCGGCACAAAGCCCGCAAGTCGGCCCGCCCGGTGATGGTGGCAAGCGTCGCCCCGGTCAGCGCCGAAACCGGGTTGAAGCACAAATTGCCCCACAGCTTGACCCAGATCTCATCGCGGATTTTCGGCCGCACCGGCGCTTTCAGCCCGGCCGCGATCAGCGCCTTGCTCAGCGCCTCGACCCGCTCGGAACGGCTGCCATCGGGTTCGCCAAGGCTGAAACGATCGCCGTAGCTGTGCCTGATGATGCCCGGTTCGATAACCTCGGCGGCCGGATAGACCACGCAGCCGATCGCCCGCGACGGCGGCAGGATGTCCCATAACCTGCCGCCGGGATCGACATTTTCCACCCGACGGTCGCGATTGGGGCCATCCAGCCCGTAGAAATACCAGTACGGCACGCCGTTGATGCCGGTCACCAGCGCGCTGCCCGGCCCCATCATCGCCGCGATCGCGCCGGCGGCGCCCGGCAGCGCGTGGGCTTTAAGGGTAACGAACACAAAATCCTGCAACCCGGCCTCAGCGGCGTCGGCCACGCAGCGCGGATGCACGATAACCCGTTCCTCGCCCGAAATCATCGTAACCCCGTTGGCCTGCATCGCCGCCAGATGCGGGCCGCGCGCGATGAAGGTCACGTCCGCGCCGGCGGCGGCCAGTTTCACCCCCAGCATGCCGCCGATCGCGCCGGCGCCGAAAATGGCGATTTTCATTGTCCACCCATGAAGGTCAGTGATTGTGCGGCGGCCCGCAGGTGGGTCGCCGCGCTACGCTCGCGAGCCTGACGGCCGCCCCAGAGTCCAAGTGACAAAAGTTTTTTGCTTCTTTTTTTCAAAAAAGAAGCGCTTCAGCTTCCTAACCCTAACTTCTCAGCAAGCCCGATACGTTGAAGTTTTCCGGTCGCCCCCTTGGGAATTTCCGCCAGAAAAACGATCTTGCGCGGCACCTTGAACGGCGCCAGCCGCGCGCCGCAGAAATCGCGCAGGGCGCGTTCTTCCAGCGCGTGGCCCTCGCGCAGCACCACCGCGGCGGCAACCTCCTCGCCCAGTTTGTCGTGCGGCATGCCGAACGTCACTACCTGCGCCACCGCCGGATGATCCATCAGGATAGTATCAACCTCCAGCGGCGAAATTTTCTCGCCGCCCCGATTGATGATCTCCTTCAACCGCCCGGTCAGCCGCAAATAGCCCTGCGCGTCCAGCGTGCCCTGGTCGCCGGTGCGAAACCAGCCGTTGGTGAAGGCAGTCGCGTTGGCGGCCGGGTTGTTTTCATAGCCGGCGGTCACGTTGCGACCCCGGATGACGATTTCGCCGAGGCTGCCGGTCGACAGCAGCGCGCCGTCCTCGGCCATGATGGCGATCTCCGGCCCGCCGGCAATGCCAACCGAGCCGGCGAAATGCGGCCGTGGCGGCAACGGGTTGGACGCCATCTGGTGCGCCGCCTCGGTCATCCCGTAGGCCTCGATCACCGGCACCCGGAAAGCGTCCTCCAGCGCCGTCATCACCTGCGGCGGCAGCGATGCGGAGGACGAACGGATGAAGCGCAGCCGGCCCCGGGCGATAATCTCGGCGTTGCGCGCAGTCAGCCCCAGCAGCGCCTGGTGCATGGTGGGCACCGCCGTGTACCAGCTCGGCCGCGCCGCATCGAACTGGGCGAAGAAGCGGAACGCGTTGAAGCCCGGCGTGCAGCACACCGCACCCCCGGCCGCGACCGACGACATCACCGCCGCGATCAGCCCATGGATATGAAACAGCGGCATGATGTTGAAGCAGACGTCATCCGGCCCGAGCCCGAGCACCTCGCCGATGTGATAGGCCGAAGCGGTCACGTTGATGTGCCGCAGCGGCACGATTTTCGGGCGCGACGTGGTGCCCGATGTATGCAGCACCAGCGCCACATCCTCCGCCTCGGCAAAGCCCGGATGGGCAGCGGGTCCAGCCATCGCGGCTTGCGGTTCGAGGGTGAAATCCCCCGCAAGCGCGCCCGGGTGCAGCGAAATGATCGGGACATTGCGGGCGGCTGCAACCGCGCGGGCCGGGCTTTCCATGCCTTCCTGGATCACCAGCGCCTTCGCGTTGAGATCGGAGAGGTAGAAATCGAACTCATCGGCGCGATAGGCCGGATTGAGCGGCGCGGTGGTGGCGCCGGCGGCGATGGCGAGGAAGCCGGCCGCCATTTCCGGGCCGTTCGGCAGCACCATCGCCACCCGATCATGCCGGCCGATGCCAAGCGCGTTCAGCCGCGCGACGGTGCGGCGGGCGAGTGTGCGCAGCGCGCCATGGGTCAAAGCCGGGCGGTCCGGTGCGCTGATGGCGATGGCGCTGTCGGCGCCGCGCGCCAGCAGCCCGATGACACTATCGGCGAGGTAGTTGGTCAATGAGTTCTCCCGTTGCTCAGGCAGCCAAGCGGGAGCTTACTATTCCGCCGGACAATCCGCCAACCGTCGCCGCCAATGGGCGCACAACCGGAAAACCGCGTGCGAATCGCGGGCGTTTGCGCAACAGCTTCGCCATGCAACGCATCGTCGGCATCGATGAAGTCGGGCGCGGACCGCTGGCGGGGCCGGTGGTGGCGGCCGCGGTGCTGCTGCCGCCCGATCTGCCGGCCGGCCTGGCGCGCCAGTTGGACGATTCCAAAAAACTGCCGCCGGCCCGCCGCGAAGCCATCGACGCCGCCTTGCGGGCAACGCCGGGGGTGGAAATCGGCATCGGCGCGGCCTCGGTCGGGGAAATCCTGCGACGCAATATTCTGCAGGCCACCCTGCTGGCGATGCAGCGCGCGGTCGCGCGGCTGCCCTCGCCGCCGGACCTGGCGCTGGTGGACGGCATCAGCCCGCCGGCACTGCTCTGCCCGGTGCGCTGCATCATCGGCGGCGACGGCTTGGAACCGGCGATCGCGGCGGCCTCGATCATCGCCAAGGTGCTGCGCGACCGGCTGATGGCGCGGCTGGCCAGGCGCCATCCCGGTTATGGCTGGGAAGCCAATGCCGGCTATGGCACGCAAGTCCACCGGGTGGCGCTCCTGCAACTGGGGATTACCGCGCATCACCGCGCCGGATTCGGCCTGGTGCGGCAGTTGCGGTTGGATTTATAGGGCGAACCGGCTCGGTTCGTGGTAAGAGAGCGCCATGAAACGCGAAGATATTCTCGGAACGCTGCGGGACCACGAGGCCGCCTTGCGGGCGCGCGGTGTGCGGCACGCGGCGCTGTTCGGGTCTCGGGCAAGGGACGATGCCGGTCCGAAGAGCGATACGGATATCATGCTCGAAATCGACCCTGCGGCGGGAATCGGGGTTTTCGATTATGTGGCAATCAAGGAGTTGGTTGCGGGGCTGTTCGACGGGCCAGTGGATGTGGTGAACCGGGCGGGACTCAAACCCTATCTGCGTGCGGCGGTAACAACCGACGCGATTTATGCCTTCTGATCCGACGGACGCGGCGCTGCGTGACATCGCCCATCATATCGCTTTGGCCCGGCAGTTCGTTGACGGGTCTGATGCCGCCACATTTTCTGAAGATCTCATGGCGGTTTATGCGGTAACGCGCTGTCTGGAAATCATCTCCAAAGCGTCCCGCCGGTTGCCGCAGGCGCTCAAGGATCGGCACCCGGCCATCCGTTGGCGTCAGATTGCGGCGGCGGGCAATGTCTACCGGCATGAATATGAGGATGTAGCGTCGTCATTCGTTTGGGCGACGGTCAAAAATGATCTCCAACCGCTGGCGGACGTTGTTACGGCTGAACTGAAAATTCCGCACCCCGACTGAGCGAGGACCAGGCGGCGATTGACGCGATCACGATTGACGTGGCCAGAAGGGCGGGTTCACCATCTTCCCTCCCTGTCCGGAGTCCGCTTGGAAATCGTCCGCGAACTGCCGCTCGACCAGATCATGCTCGGCGACGCCGTGCGGCTGATGCGCATGCTGCCGCCGGCCTCGGTGCACTGCGTCTTCGCCGACCCGCCCTATAATCTGCAACTGCGCGGCGAATTGCGCCGTCCCGACGACAGCCTGGTCGATGGCGTGGACGACGACTGGGACCGCTTCGCCGATTTCGAGGCCTATGACCGCTTTACCCGCGAATGGCTGGCCGAATGCCGCCGGGTGCTGCGCAAGGATGGCACCATCTGGGTGATCGGCAGCTACCATAATATCTTTCGCATCGGCGCGATCTTGCAGGATCTGGGGTTCTGGATCCTCAACGATGTGATCTGGCGCAAATCCAATCCAATGCCGAACTTCAAGGGCCGGCGCTTCACCAACGCGCATGAAACCCTGATCTGGGCGGCGCGCGATCGCGACAGCCGCTACCGCTTCAACTACCAGGCGATGAAGGCGCTGAACGACGATCTGCAAATGCGCAGCGACTGGCTCATTCCGCTCTGCACCGGGGCGGAGCGGCTGCAGAACGAACACGGCTTGAAACTGCACCCGACGCAGAAGCCGGAAGCGCTGCTGCACCGGGTGCTGCTGGCTTCCACCGGGGTAGCGGACATCGTGCTCGATCCCTTCCTCGGCAGCGGCACCTCGGCTTCGGTGGCGAAGCGGCTGGGCCGACGCTATATCGGCATCGAGCGCCATCCGGCCTATGTGGAAGCAGCCCTCGGGCGGCTGCTGCGCACCGAACCGGCGCCCGATGTCGCCAATGCCACCACCCCAGGCCGGCGCGAAACGCCGAGGGTGCCATTCGGTACCGTGGTCGAACGCGGCCTGCTGCCGGCCGGAACCGTGCTGAAAGACCGCATGCGCAAAGTAAGCGCCATCGTGGTGGCGGACGGCACCATCCGCTCCGGCGCTCTGCAAGGCTCGATCCACAAAATCGGCGCCACCCTGACCCACGCGCCATCCTGCAACGGCTGGACCTTCTGGCACTTCGAGCGCGATGGCAAATGGATCCCGATCGACGAACTGCGCGCGCATGCGTTGGCGGGCTTGTAGGTTTGCGCCGAACGGCCCGGTCACGAGCCGGCGCATTGGCGGCAAGCAAGATTTCGTATCAAAGCGTGCAGATTTCTGTTGCAACGACAATTAGGTTAAGTATACTGACAGCACATGTTCATAACCCCACCCCTCTCCCATAAGCCGGTTGCTGGCGTCCCAAAGGCGCGGCAGATGGAGGAAACGCTTGGCCGTTTTCAGGCGCAGGCGGAGGCGAATTTTTCCGGGTTGCCGGGGCTGCTGCATTTGCTGATGCGGGTGTTCGCGCTGTTGCGCGACGCGCTGGCGAAGTTTGCGCCTGACGTTGTCCCGCCGGCCGAGGGCGAAGTGGCAGCGCCGCCGGCGCGTGTTACGACGCGGGTTGCCGCCGGTGTGCGCCGCGTGGGTCGGCCGGTGGCGCTGCGCGCGAAACGGGCAACAGTCCATGTTTGCGCGTTCGTAGACGACGCGCGCGCGCTCTGCGACGTGGCGCCAGCGGTCGCAAAATTTTTGAATTCCGGCGAGAGTGTCACCCCGACTCACGTCAATTTCATTGCACTATCGAAACGATTTCTTATGGAGAATAGTTCTTTTGGTTCTTTTCTTCCAAGAAAAGAACTGCTTACTTCCCCTCAATAAACCACCACACTCCGAATACTCTCCCCAAGCCGCATCAGCGCGAACCCCTCGTTGATCCGCTCCAACGGCATCGTATGGGTAATCAGATCGTCGATATTGATCCGCCCGTCCATGTACCAATCCACGATCCGCGGCACGTCGGTGCGCCCGCGCGCGCCCCCGAACGCGGTTCCCATCCAAACCCGGCCGGTCACCAGTTGGAACGGCCGGGTCGCAATTTCCTGCCCGGCGCCGGCGACGCCGATGATGATGGATTTGCCCCAGCCGCGATGGGCGCATTCCAGCGCCTGGCGCATCAAGGTGGGGTTGCCGACGCATTCGAAGGTGTAATCCCCGCCGCCTTTGGTGAGGTTGACGAGGTAGGGAACCAGATCGCCTTCGACCTCTTTCGGGTTGACGAAATCGGTCATGCCGAATTTTTCCGCCATCGCCCGGCGGCCGGGATTGATGTCCACGCCGACGATTTGTTCGGCGCCGACCATGCGCAGGCCCTGGATGACGTTCAGCCCGATGCCGCCGAGGCCGAACACGATGGCGCGGCAGCCGGCTTCGGCCTTGGCGGTGTTCATCACCGCGCCGAGGCCGGTGGTAACGCCGCAGCCAATGTAGCAAACCTTGTCGAACGGGGCGTCCGCGCGGATTTTGGCCAAAGCGATTTCCGGCAGCACGGTGAAGTTGGAAAAGGTCGATGTGCCCATATAGTGCGCGATCGGCGCACCGTCGCAGGAAAACCGGCTGCTGCCGTCGGGCATCAGGCCCTGGCCCTGGGTGGCGCGGATGGCGACGCAAAGGTTGGTTTTGCGGCTCAGGCAATATTCGCACTGCCGGCATTCCGGCGTGTAGAGCGGGATGACGTGGTCGCCTGTTTTCAGCGAATGCACGTTGCGGCCAACATCGACGACGATGCCGGCCCCTTCATGGCCGAGGATCGCCGGGAAGATGCCTTCCGGGTCGGCGCCGGACAGAGTGAATTCGTCGGTGTGGCAAATGCCGGTGGCCTTGATTTCGACCAGCACCTCACCCTCGCGCGGCCCTTCGAGGTCGATGGTTTCGATGCTCAAGGGTTTGCCGGCCTGGCGGGCGACGGCGGCGCGGGTTTTCATAGCGAAGCTCCAATGCAAGAGGTGCTACAGCCTATGCGGACCGCGCAGCGTCGCCAAGATCCGGCATGGCCAAAAATCGCTCTGGCGGGAAGCCTTGCGAGGATCGGATGCCGCCCAATATCGGCTGAATGTTACCACGTGAGGGATGAATTTATTGACCAAGGATGTGCCTGCTGCCCGCCCCAGCCGCAAGGAAGCGGAAGATGCCGTACGAACTTTGTTGCGCTGGGCCGGCGACGACCCGGCACGCGAAGGGCTGGCAGGCACGCCGGAACGCGTGGTGCGCTCGTACGAGGAATTTTACGCCGGCTACCACGTCGATCCGGTGGCGGTGCTGGAACGCACCTTCGCGGAAACCGACGGCTATGACGAAATCGTGCTGCTGCGCGACATCAGGCTGGAAAGCTACTGCGAGCACCACATGGTGCCGATTGTCGGCGTCGCACACGTCGCCTACCTGCCGGATCGCCGCGTGGTGGGCATCAGCAAGCTCGCGCGCGTGGTCGAAGCCTATGCCAAGCGCCTGCAAATTCAGGAAAAACTAACCGCGCAAATCGCCAACACGATCAACGACGTGCTGCGCCCGCGCGGCGTGGCGGTGATCATCGAAGCGCAGCACCAATGCATGACCACGCGCGGGGTGCATAAATCCGGCGTCGCGATGGTAACCAGCCGGATGCTCGGCGCCTTCCGCGACAATCCGGACACGCGGCGCGAACTGCTGGCCATGATCGGCCAGCGCGCGCCGTTGCAGTGTAGCTGAAAAAGCCATTGCGTTGGGATCACGTCAGCGGGCGGATGGCACGCCGGACCAGCCAGCCGATCCGCAGCGTGAGCAAAATCGTTGCCAGCACGCCAACGCCAAGCACACCCCAGCGCAACCCGCCGGCACCGGATTGCCAGGCGGCAATGCCGGCGTCGGCGAAAGCGCCCAGCGCGACGTAAAGCAGTAGCGCCGGCAGCGCCGCCAGGGTCCCCAGCAGATAATCACGCCACCCAACGCCGGATAGTCCGAGCAGAAAACTCGCTGGCGCGAACGGCATCACCGGATTAACCCGCACCAACGCCACCAGCCGCCAGCCCTCGCGCGTCAAGGCGCCATCCAACCCGGCCAAACGCCGGCGGCGGGCAAGCCAGCGCTGCACGACCGGGCGAAACGCCGAACGGCTGAGCCAGAACGACAGCATCGCCCCGGACAGGGTGGCGACCGCGGCCAGCACGAAACCGCTGGCCAAGCCGTAAAATGCGCCGGCGGCAACCCCAAGCAAGGAGGCCGGCAGAAAACCGATCGCCGCGACCACGATCTGCGCGCCGACGAACACCAGCCAGCCCGCCATGCCCATCGCCTGCACCGCGCGCATCAACGCCGCCGCCCCGGCAATCGCCGCCGCCGCCGGGGCACGGGCGACGTACAGCCCGCTCACGATCACGCACAGCAGCACAACGGCGAGCAGGATCCGCCAGACCGCGGTCATGTTGCCGCCGGCGTCACCACCAGCCGCAGTTCGGCCCGATCCTCGAAAATCCCCGGCGCACCCCATCCCCATTGCCTCCGCCGGAAATCCATCGCGGTGCGCAATACGCCGAAGCCGTAGGTAACGCTGCGGCGGAAATTGATCGAGCTGGCCTCAGCGAAATAACGCGTCGGGCAGGAGATTTCCCCCAACTCGAAACCGAAATGCACCGCCTGGGCAATCATCTGATTGTCGAACACGAAATCGTCGGAACAGGCTTCCAGCGGCAGCCGTTCGAGCAGCTTGCGGCTCCAGGCGCGGTAGCCGGTGTGGTATTCGGATAGCTTGCGGCCGAGCATGATGTTCTCGAACGCGGTCAGCAGCCGGTTGGCGACGTATTTATAGAACGGCATCCCACCGGCGAGCGCGCCTCGGCCAAGAATGCGGGAGCCGAACACGCCGTCGTAATGACCGGATGCGACCATGGAAGCCATCGCCGCCAGCAGCTTCGGCGAATACTGGTAATCCGGATGCAGCATCACAACGATATCGGCGCCGCGCGCCAAGGCCGCCCGGTAGCAGGTTTTCTGATTGCCGCCATAGCCACGGTTTTTTGCATGCACCAACGTGTGCAACCCCAGCCGGCGGGCAAGCTCGACCGTGGCATCGGGACTGGCGTCGTCGGTCAGAATGATATCATCGACCAGATCGCGCGGAATTTCCGCCACCGTACGCTCCAACGTCTTCGTGGCATTATAGGCGGGCAACACAACGGCGACGCGCAAGCCGAGCAACATGACGGGATAACTCCTGACCCGCGTCCGGGCCGGCTGATCGGCGCGAAGCTGCCCGGCTATTGCCCGGACCGTCCAATTCTGTCAACGAAATGCAGGCAATATTGTTTGCGAACGGACGCCGCGCATGCTGTCGAAGATCGACCTGAAAATCGGCTGGGCGCTGCCGGGTAGCATCGGCCTGCTGGTGTTGGCCTTTCATCTGACGACCTTCGGGGTGCATCCGGCAATGAACGGCGACGACTACGTCGCCTACATCGCCAATGCCCAGAGCCTGATCGCCCCCGGGCCGTACGGCATGCCGCATTATTTGATCAACCCCGACTACGCCAACGGCGCCGACCTCGGCCAGGCCGCCTACCCGATCGGTTTTCCGCTCTTGCTGGCGCCGATCGTCTGGTTCGCGGGCAGCAATCTCGCGCTGCTGTTCACGGCAGCGGGCCTGCTGAGTTGCGTGCTGCTGGCCTTGTTCGCCGGGGCGTTCAGCCGCCTGGCGCAACGCGAAATCAGCCCGCGGGCGGGGCTGGTGGCGGGCCTGGTGGCGGGCTTCACCCCGTACCTGTTCGATCCCGGCGCGTTCCTGGCACCGAGCGAAGGGGGGTTTCTGTTCGTTCTGGTGCTCGCGCTAATGATCGATGCGCGCTTCGCCCGAACCGGCCGGGCCGGCGATGCGGTCTGGTCCGGCATAGCGGCGGGCATCGCCGGTATGCTGCGGGTGGTCGGCGTGCTGCTGGTACCGGCAATCGTATTCGCCGACTTGATCCGGCGCCGGCGGATCACGCGAGGATTGTTGATCGTGGGCGCGGTCGGCACCGTGCTCACCGCGCTCGGGTTGCTGGCGATGGGGCAGGATTACCTGGCGCGCAATGCCGCGATCTTCGGCGGCGGGCCGCATCCGCAGGTTACCGCCGCCGCGGCGGATCGCCTGATGCCAAAACTGCTGCACAATCTCGCCGCGTTGCCGGGAAATTTGTCGGTGTTCTGGGACTATGGCTGGGGCGCCACGCAAGCGCCCGGTCCGTGGCTGCACCGGGCCATTCAGGCCATCTCCCTGCTGGTGCTGATCGGTGCCGGCATAGGGTTTGTGCACCGTGCCCGAGGCAAACTTGGTGCGACCGAACTGTTCGTGATTCTGCAAACGCTGATGCTTCTGATGTTGCCGCAGCAACAGCAAAGCCCGCGCTATTATCTGCCGGTTTCGATCTTGGTGCTGTTTTATCTGCTTGCCGGTGCCGAGTTTGGTCGGGTGGCGCGCGGCCGGCGCTTCGCTGCGGCCACACTGGCGATTTTTGCGATCATGGCGACCAGTTGGCCGGATGCGCTGGCGGTCCGGGCCGATAACGCGCGCTTCAACCTACTGGCCCCGCCGGCGACCGAAATGGCGGCCTGGATTCGCGCCAACACGCCGGCCGATGTGGTGATACTGACCCACCGGCCGCGCAGCCTCGTGCTGCTGACCAACCGGACCAGTTCCGATTTCACCTCCGCCAAAATTGATGATCGCCTGCGCGCTCTGGTGCATGCAACCCATGCGCGGCTGCTGATTGCCTCGATCGATCATCCGCCGCTGCGCGATCGGGCAATCAAGCTGGGCTTCGGCCGATCGGACGCAGCGCTCAACCGGGCGCTGGACACCTGGGAGGCCGAATTCTTCGCTGGCAGCGGTGCTGCGCCGCGTTTAGAGTTTCGCAATTCATGGTATCGAATTTATCGCATCGACGGGCTTTGATCAGAGCTCACACCGGATTGCTGAAACTCATCCGACGAGAAGTGAAAACGCATGGAAGTGCTTCTCTACATGTTCGATACAGTGGTGGCCGTGCTGGTCATCTATTGGGTTATCGCCGCCAGCAAGCGACCGGCCGGAACCCCGGTCAGCGGGTTGTTCGCCTATCGCGAAACGGCAGCGGTAAAGCCCGAACCGCCGGCCGAGGCCAGGAACAAAGGCCTTCTGGCTCATCGGCCCGCCAGAAAGTGAACCATCATGCGTGACGTGGTTTTCTTCGGGCTGTTCGTTTGCATGATCCCGGCGGCTGTAAGCTTCGGAACGTCCGGCGTGATGCTGTGGATCTGGGTCGCGCTGATGACGCCGATCAACTTCATGTACGGCTTCTCGAAAACCCTGCCGTACAACAAAGTTGCCGCGATCGCCACGATTCTTGGCATCGTCGTCAGCAAAACCAACAAAAAACCATACATCGATACTCACGTGCTTTTGCTCTTGCTATTTCTACTGCAATGCACAATCTCCTACGTGTTCGCCCTTGTGGATAGTCCGCGCGGCGATGATCTCTATGATCGCGTCAGCAAGGAAATCGTGCTCGCACTGGTCATGCTGCCGACGGTGCGCGACCGCCTGCGCATTTGGGCGGTGCTGCTTGCAGTGTGCCTCGGGATGGGCTTGCACGGCACCTCGGAGGCGATCAAATATCTCCTCTCGACCGGCGATCGCCTGGTCGAGCCGCCGGGTTTCTTTGGCGACAATAACCATTTCGGCCTGGCGCTGCTGATGGCGCTGCCGGCGCTGGGTTATGTCGGCACCTATGCCTTGATGCGGATCGTGCGCTACGTTGCGCTGGCCGGGCTGGGCCTGACCCTGATCGCGGTGATCGGCACCAATTCCCGCGGCGCGCTGGCCGGGCTGGTGGTCATCGGGCTCATCGTGCTGCTGCAATCCAAGCGCAAGGCGGCAGCCTTGGGCCTGGTCGGCGTGGTTGTCGCCGGATTGCTGTATTTTACCCCCGCAGTGTGGCGGCAGCGCATGGATACGATCGGCAACGCGGAGCACGATAATTCGTTCTTGAACCGGGTCAATTCGTGGAAGATGAACACCCTGGTCGCGCTCGACCGTCCCTTGGTCGGCGGCGGGTTTTCCGCCATGGAGGACAGCCGGGTCTACGACGCTTATCGGCCGCATTTTTCCTCGCTGGATTTCATTTCCACCGGCGAACCAGTCGGACCGATTGCCGCCCATAGCATTTATTTTCAAACCCT
>JAYTQP010000383.1:0-5640 GCA_043746675.1 Rhodospirillales bacterium
CGACCTGCGCCGCGCCGGGCTGGAACTCAACACGACCGAAACCCTATCGCGCCTGCCGCGTGGCTTCGAGGACGCGGCGCACAGCCCGGTCGCCGATGCGCTGCGGCTGAAATCCTTCACCGTCAGCCGCGATCTTTCGCGGGCTGAGCTGGCCAAGCCGGCCGTGGTCAAGAAAATCGTTCAGTTCGCGCGCGACGCCGAACCGCTGCTGCGGCTCGGCTGGCAGGCGCTGACGGTGCTGGACCCGACGGCGCTTGCGCGCCGCCGATAGCGGCTCGATCAGCCCAGGCTGATCGAGCCGACTTCCGGACCCTTCGCGCCTTGCACCACCTGCATGCGAACGGACTGGCCATCCTGCAGCGGTTGCAGGCCGGCGCGTTCGAGCGCGGTTGCGTGCACGAACACATCCTTGCCGCCGTCGGCCGGCGAAATGAAGCCGAACCCCTTGGTGGGATTATACCACTTCACCGTGCCCATCATGTCGACGGCACTGCTGAGGTCCACCTGACCGCGCGGCGGACGGGCGCTACCAGCGCGCGGCGGGCCACGGTCACCGCGATCGGCGCCAAAGCCACCGCTTTTGCGCGGGGCTTCCGCAGTGCTTTCGTCAACCGACAGCACCATATCAACCTGCCGGCCTTTCTGGCCCTGGCCAACCCGCACCTGCATCTTGGCGCCAGGGTTTACCGCGGAATGGCCGGACGATTGCAGGGCATTGATGTGCAGGAACACATCGCCAGTGCCGTCCGCCAGTTCCACGAAGCCGAAGCCTTTTTCGGCGTTGAACCATTTGACCGTTGCGGTCAGTTCCGGCCCACCGCCCCCGAAAGCGGCGAAGGACGGCGGCGGCGGCGGGGCGTTTCCGTAGAAGCGATCATCATCGAAGCCAGTGCCGCGAGGTTGGCGCTTCCAGTCATTTTTGGGCGGTCGCACTTCAGGCTATCCTCTGTTCATGTCCGCGACGAAACGGGAGAATTTGGGCTTGTTTCGACACGCTGGAAAAAGCCTAACACTATTTCCTGGCTTTGGCACTAGGCTCAGGATCTGTGTATCCCTCGCCTCGACGTGGCGATGCCGACAGAAGACTAGGTCAACGACGATCGAGGTGCCACCTCAGCATCCCGCTACGGCGAAACTGCAAAACTCAGCACGTCGACGAAACCGCACTTTAGCCCGTATTTCTCACCGGAGCGCGCGATGATTGCGCCGGGATTGGTCGTCGCTAGCGCCTTGAGGAACGCGGCCTGGACACGATGTCCAGGCAAGCGACGAAAGGTGCCCCCTTCGAACAAGGCAGATGCGGACAAGACCAAGCAAGCATGCGCAATCCCTGTGAGAAGGGCGGGCTAGAAATCCGGGCACTAAAAATCCGGGCACTAAAAATATCGTGTCATGACGCCCGTTTTCGGGGATGCTGAACAGGTGCATCGCCCGACATACAAATTGCCAGCGCTGCTCCCTGGGGTGCTTCTTGCCCTCGGGTCGTGGCTGCCTGGGTTGCGGTGGCGCTGTCGTCGCGTGCCAGCTTGCTCGGTGCGGCAATAACCGCGCTGTCCGCAGTGTTCAGCGCACTTGCGTGGCGTCGCGCCAGCCGAACTCTGCCAGACGAACTCTGCCAGCCGAACTCTGATCGATGCACAGGCGTCATTTCGGGCGCTGGCCACACCATCCCCGGCGCGATTTGCGGCGTTACCCGCGCGACGGACGGGACATTGGTGGTGGCGGTGCAATCTGCTCCACCGCATTGTACGCTGCCGGCAGGAACGCCGTTTGAAACTATATTGCAACTAATTCATCCCGATGTTCGTCAGCGCATACGGGAATCCTTTCTGGCGACCGAGGACGCCATTGGCGCGCGCGGTGTCGGCCCGACCGTCCTGCTGGTGTGCAGCCGCATATCGGTCGATCCCAATAAATGGACCCGTTACGAAACGGTTGCGCATACCGAAAATCGTCGGCCTGCCCGGGACCGCGCGAATGAAACCGATCGGCCATCCGAACAAAAATCCGAAATCCTTTCGATGATGGCGCATGAGATACGCGCCCCACCGACCGGGGTAATCGGCTTCGCAGATCTGCTTTGTGCGGCCGGCGATCTGCCGGGCGAGGCGCGTCGAAACGACGAAATCGCGTACGGCACCGGCAACGGCGGAACCGTCGGCGCCCGGCATTGCCGCCGTGCGCCAACGGCGCCTGCTCGTCGTCGATGACATCGCCAGCAACCGTGAACTGCTGCGCATCATGCTAACGCGCATGGGCGACGTTGCGGCAGTCTCGGTAAACGGCATCGGAGCAATTGCAGCCGTGCCGCGCCGGCCATTCGATGTTATGCCAATGAATGTGAAGATGCGTGAAATGGATGGGGGAGAGGCAATCCAGCGCATCCGCGCGTTGGGCGGCCAGGCCGGGCAGGTGCCGATCCTGGCGCTGACCGCCGGGGCCAGCGATGCCGATCAGGCGCGTTCCCAGGCCGCCGGGATGAACATGCATGTGTCCAAGCCCGTCGGCCGCGCCCGGCTTGCGGAAGTGCTGGCGCCACTGCGAGGATAACCCCGGTGGCAGGAGAAACGATGATGCAAGAGAACATTCCGGGTCGGGCCAATGTGGACGATACACCCGCGTTGCGAGCTTACTACGCACAGATCGCCGCACTCGATGCCGGTGCGCTCTGGAGCGTTGCCAACACGATCGAACCATGGGAACCAAAATCCACGTCCTTGCCGATGCTTTGGCGCTACCAGGACCTGCGCCCCCATGTCTTGCGGGCGCTCGACCTTGTAACGCCGGAGCGGGCCGGGCGCCGGGTGATCTACCTGGCCAATCCAGGCCGCCGCGATGTCGCCGCGGCGGTCGGCTGGCTCTACACCGGGTTGCAGGTGATGAACCCCGGCGAATGCGCCTCGGCGCACCGGCATTCGACATCGGCGCTGCGCTTCATCATGGAAGGCGAAGGCGCCTACACCATCGTCGATGGCCACAAGGTGACATTGGGGCGCAATGATTTCGTGCTCACGCCGAACGGAACCTGGCACGAACATGGGGTTGAGGCCGGCGGCACGACTTGCATCTGGCAGGACGGGCTGGATATTCCGCTGGTCAATGCGATGGAAGCCAATTTTTTCGAGGTACATCCCGATTTGCGCCAGCCCGTTGGCTTTGCGGTCGACGACACCTCCGCAAGCTTTGCCGCCGCCGGCCTTTTGCCCAGTGGCGACTTACCGCGCCGTGGGGCCTCGCCGTTGTTGAAATATGCCTGGGCGCCGACCTACGCAGCACTTCGCGATTATGCCGCTGCCGGCGGCGGCACCGCGTTCGATGGGGCGCTGATGCGCTACGTAAACCCGATCACCGGCGGCCATGTTATGCCAACCATCGGGGCCGCCGTGCAGCGTCTCGCGCCCGGCCAGCAGACCGGCGCACATCGCCACACCGGCAGCGCGGTTTATCAGTGCGCCAAAGGCCGGGGTTACAGCCTCATCGACGGGGCGCGGTTCGACTGGCAGGAGCGCGACATCTTCGTGGTGCCGTCCTGGGCGACGCATTCCCACGCCAACGCCTCGGGCAGCGAAGACGCCTGCCTGTTCCAGTTTAACGACCTGCCGGTCATCGAGGCGCTCGGGCTTTACCGCGAGGAACGACGTTGATCCCGCGCGAATATGGGTCAACCGGCCCAATCGGCCAGGATCGCGGTGACATCGCGGCCTACCGCGCTGGGTTGAATGGCGGACGGCGTGCGTGAAAATCGCGGCGCCGGGGCCGGCTGGCTGACGCCATCAACCTCGACAAATGTACCGCGCGCCTGCAAATGCCGATGCAGCGGCGCCTCGGCCAAACTGAGCACCGGGGCAACACAGGCGTCGGTGCCTTCGAGCAGGGTTGTCCATTCGTCGCGGGTTTTGGTAGCGAAGATTGCCGCGGCTTTTGCGTGCAGGTCCGGCCAGGCGCCCTGGTCCCGCTGGGCATCGAAGGTTGGATCGACCAGTCCAGCGATCTGTCGCAACAGCGCATAGAATTGCGGCTCGATGGCGCCAACCGACAAATGCTTGCCGTCGGCGCAGCGATAGGTTCGATAGAAATGCGCGCCACCGTCCAGCATATTGGCGCCGCGCCGGTCGTGCCATCCGCCGGCGGCGGCTATGCCATAGAACGTGGCCATCAGGTTCACGACATTGTCCGAAATTGCACAATCCACCACCTGGCCACGACCGGACTTGGTCGCCTCCAGCAATGCGGCGAGAATCCCAACGACCAAATATAGCGATCCGCCGCCGTAATCGCCAACCAGATTCAAGGGGGGAACCGGGCTGTCCGGCGTTCCGATGGCATGCAGCGCGCCGGTGATGGCGATGTAGTTGATATCATGCCCGGCCGCGAGCGCCAGCGGCCCGGTCTGGCCCCAGCCGGTCATGCGGCCATAGACGAGGCGCGGATTTGCGGCGTGCACCGCCTCTGGCCCGAGCCCCAGCCGTTCCATCACGCCAGGGCGAAACCCCTCGATCAGCGCGTCCGCATTGCCGAGCAGCGCCAGCGCGCTGGCGACGTCCAACGGGTTTTTCAGATCAAGCGCGACGCTGGTACGGCCACGGGTGGGAATGTCGGTCGCCCGGCGCACGCTGCCCGGGCGCTCGATCCGCACGACGTTTGCCCCCATGTCGGACAGCAGCATCGCCGCGAACGGACCCGGCCCGATGCCGGCGAATTCGACCACGCGCAACCCGGCAAGTGGGCCGGACGAAGAAGCTTGGGTCATCGCATTTCCTCATATTTACTTTTACCTAGTTTAAGGCGAGCCCAGGCGGTGGGGAAGGGCAGGACCGCGCGATTGTTCGACCACAGGCCTTGCACTGGCCCGGCCTGCTGCTATTTTGCCGCGCTTCGTTGGCGAGATTAGAGCGCGTGGCCGGTGATCGCACAGGCCGGAGGGATGGCCGAGTGGCTTAAGGCGCACGCTTGGAAAGCGTGTGTGCGTGAAAGCGTACCGTGGGTTCGAATCCCACTCCCTCCGCCACCGTCTAATTCATTGGTTTCATTGGATATTTTCTCTCGGCAGGTCGACCGTAACCGCCGGGAATGACGCACTCATTTCGGCGATGCTTCGAAACCCAGGTCCACAGAGACGGTCTCAGTCCGCCGATAACCCGATGCTATCGCTCAATATCTCTGCGGGCCGTTTCGCATGGTACCAGTTGCCCGCGCGTATCGACCGCTGCGGAAGACGTACCAACAGACAGAGACGCTGCAGCGAACAGCGTCCTGTTTCAGGTTTCTTTTGTTTTCAGTTGGTTAGGCTGAGGTGAAGCCAAGCGCCTGACGCTGCTCCGGCCAGGCCAGCGGCAGCCGGCTGTCGTTGGCAAGCTTGTTTGCGGTCAGCCCGACCGGCTGCCGACCGTTGAGAATCGCGGTGACGATGTCAGGCGCGAGGAAGCCCAGGCGGACGACGCGAGCGATGTAGGAACTGGTCACCCCCTCTCCCGCGGCGAGCTCCCCAACGCCCAGCCGCTCACCCAGCATGCGGTCCCGCAGATGCTGCGCGCGGAGGATGAGCTTGATCAGGGTTGCATCAGGTTCCGCAGCACCCCCGGCGCCCTCGACCAGCATGCGCATTTCCAGGCCCGCCCGTTTAAAGCGGACCGCGATGGT
>JAYTQP010000384.1:0-5353 GCA_043746675.1 Rhodospirillales bacterium
GCGCTCGCCGCCTCGCTCGGGTCCGCCGCCGCCGCTAAGGACCCGTATAAAATCACCTATATCCAGGGTCTGACCGGCAACCCGTTCTACGCCACGGTCGCCTGT
Organism: Rhodospirillales bacterium; assembly: GCA_043746675.1. Classification (GTDB taxonomy): domain Bacteria; phylum Pseudomonadota; class Alphaproteobacteria; order Acetobacterales; family Acetobacteraceae; genus CAITOL01. Next base: position 106 of record JAYTQP010000384.1, read on the forward strand.
GGCGGCGCCGAAATGGCCAAGCAACTTAATGTCAAGTTCGATGCCCAGGGCCCGGCGCAATATCAGCCGGCGCTGCAAATGCGGGTGCTGGATGCGGTGATCGCCTCCAAGCCAGACGGCATCATGTTCACCGCCGACGACCCGGTGGCGCTGACCGCCACCCTGCTGCAAGCCAAGGCAATGGGCATCAAGATTATTTCGATCGATGGCGACCTGCAGGACCTGAGCGTGGCGATCGCCAACATCCAGTCCGACAATGTCAAGGGCGGGATGCAGGCGGCCAAGGCGCTGGCCGCGGCCATCGGTGACAAGGGTAAGGTGATGGCGCTGATGAACTCGCCGGCCGCCAATGTCGCCCAGCAGCGGCTGAAGGGCTTCACCGATGAGCTGAAAAACCACCCGAACATCACCTTCCTCGGGCCGCAATACAGCAACAACCAGACCGTCAAGGCCGCCGGCATCGTGACCGCAACGGTTGCAGCCCACCCCGACCTTGCCGGCATCTTCACCATCACCACCAACAACACCGAAGGGGCCGCGACCGGTGTGCGCGAAGCGGGCGGCATCGGCCGCATCAAGATCGTCGGGTTCGACACCTCCGACCCGATCGTGGAAGCCATCCGCCAGGGCATCGTGACCGCCGACGTGGTGCAATATCCCTACGAAGTCGGTCGTCTCGGGGTGAAGATGATGGTCGATGCGCTCGACGGCAAGCCGATCGAACGTGAAGTGAACACCCCCTTCGTGATTGCCACCAAAGACAATATCGACAGCCCCGAAGTGCAGAAGTTCGTCTACAAGATGAAGTGCCAGTAGCGACCAACGCTCCAGAGGCCAGCCGGCCTCTGGAGCCGCTGCTTCAGATTTCCTCGGCCAGCCGAGCGGAAGCGCGCGGCACGAAGCGCGCCGTCACTTCCATCTGCATCACCGCCAACTCCGGCGCCGCCAGCCGTTGCAGCAGCAGGCCGACCGCCTGGCGCGCCATGTCGGCGCTGTCCTGGTGCATGGTGGTGAGCAGATAGCCGGGGCGCCCGGCCTCGGCCACGTCGTCGAACCCGACCACCGAAATATCCTGCGGAATGCGCAGCCCGAGGGTGAAGCGGCAGGCATCCATCACGCCCAGCGCGATCTGGTCGTTGGCGCAGAACACCGCATCCGGTAGCTTGCGCACCGACATCGCGACGAGAAACCCGTCGCGCCCGCCGGCGTAGGAAAAATCGGTGGCGATCACGGGGGGATTGCGGATGCCAAGCGCGCCCAGCCGGCCGACGAAGCCGGCAACGCGATCCCGGCTGACCGGCGCATCGGCTGGGCCGCCCATGCACAGGAAGCGGCGATGGCCGGCCCCGTGCAGCGCCTCCGCCAGCGCGGCGGCGGCGGCGGCATGGTTCGCGGTGACCGCATCGACCGGAACATTCGGCGAGGAGCGGTTGTACAGCACCAATGCGATGTGGCGATCGCGGATCCAGCGGATTTCCGCATCCGCGAGCTGCACACAGGAAATCAGCCCGTCGAGCGGATATTCCAATGCGGCGCGCAAGGCGGCGGCATCCGGCAGATCGCGTTCGGCGGTCACCAGCAGAACCTGCTTGCCGGCGGCGGCCAGCGCCTCCGCAATGGCGTAGATAACATCGGGGTTGCCGCGCAGCGTGTAGCGGGTGGCGATCACGCCAACCATGTTGGAACGCCGCGTGATCAGGCTGCGGGCCAGCGCGTTCGGCATAAACCCAAGCCGCCCGGCGGCTTCCAGCACGCGCGCCCGCGTCGCCGCCGAAATTGCGCTATCGTCCTGAAAACAGCGCGATACGGTGGACTGGGCAACATTGGCGGCCCGGGCGACATCGTATGATGTCACCCTGCGCGGGGCGGGCGATCGTGCGGCGAGGCGCGGCGTTTCCTGCATGCGCCTGCTGTGTCACGAATTTCCGCGCGCTTCAACTGCGCCCGGTCGGCAGTGTGCGGTCGGCAGTGCGCGGTCAGGCGGCGTGCGGTTGGGCTTCCGGCGGCAGCAGCCGCATCGGCGCGATATAGCCGGCATGATCGAGTGCCACGCCGTAGGCGGCGGCGGCGGCGGCGATTTCCGTGCCCCACACCGGATGTTTCTTATGATCGCCGGCGGTGATGACGGCGATTTCGGTCGCCTCCGTGCCAACCGATGCAATCGTGCGCCAGGCATCGGCCGGCACCGAAAACACTTCCTGCGCTTCGGCGCGAACCGCCATCACGCCATCGAGCGTGACCGCGATGGCGCCGCTGAACACCAGCAGCACCTGCTTTTCCGCCAGCTTGAACGGCCCGATCTGCTGGCCCGGGGCGATGCGCAGCCATTCGATCGAAAACCCGTGCGGGTTGTTGATCGGCGGGGTGTGATCCAGGTCCTGGGTCATGCCATGGCCGATCACCGGCGCCAGCGCGCTGGCATGGCCGGGCAGCACGCTGTCCAGCAGCGCATGGTCCGACCAGGCGCGTTCGCCGGCAGCCACCACGCGGCGGCGCATGGCTTCGGTATCGAATTTGCGCAGGCTGGCGATGGTAGGCCGGTCCAGCGGCTCCATCATTTCACCGGCGGTCGGGGCGGCGGCGCCGGTGGCGGTATCGACCAGCATGTTGTCGCGGGTCAGGTAAAGGCCATACTCCGCCGCCGTTTGCAGGATCGAAGGATGCCAGATGATGCCGCCGGTGTCGTCGCCGCCGAGGGCGGTGAAGATCCAGCCGTTTTCATCCCCGATGTTGCTGAAGCCGCGGAAAATCCGGGTGGGGATGCTGACCACATCGCCGACCCGGCCGATGATCTCGCCGTCCTTGCCGTCCGCGCCCCAACGGAACAGCCAGGTGCCGCTGAACACCATGAACACTTCGGCGGTGTAGTGGATGTGCAGGTTGTTGATGGTACCCGGCGGCATCGCCGCGACCCCGAGGCTGAAGCCGTGCGGCTCGGTGATGTTGACCACCTGATCGGCGGACTGGGTAACGCCGGGGCCGATCAGCGAGTAGTTTTCCTTGGTGGTCGAACCCGGCATCTTGCAATCGATGAACGCCAGCTTGCAGGCCACCATGTCTTCCCGGCGGATCAATCTGGTTTGTGCATTCATCGAACTGCTTCCTTCCCTCGCGGCAATACTTGAGCAACATTGGCACATAGCCTACCATGCATTCGAATGCATGAAAAGCTCGGAGCGTTCCGCATGGACCCGCTTTTGCCATCCGCCTACACGCCCTATCGCGACCCGCGCGACTATATCCTCAGCTGGACCGACACCATCTGGATCGACCGCGCCATCGGCCGGCTGGGCGAGCATTACAGCGAGGACATCAAGGTCCATACCGCCTATGGCGAGACCTACGACTATAATGCGGTGATCTCGAACTCGGTGCAGAAATTCGCCGCCTTCCCCAATGGCGGCGGCGGCCAGGGCGAGGACGTGGTGTGGGAGCAGCGCGGCCCGAACGGCTTCATCAGTTTCCACCGGGTGCTGAAAACCGGCACCCATAGCGGCTTCTGGACCTATGGCCCGCCGACCGGGCGAGACTTTATTTCCCGCACGGTGGCGCACTGCCTGGTGCAGGATAATCGCATCGTCGAGGAATGGCTGGTGCGCGACGAGTTCGCGGTGCTGGAAACCCTCGGCCTCGACCCGTACAAGGTGGCAGCCCAGCTTGCCGCGCGCAGCCCGGTGCTGGGCCGGACGGTGGCCGCCGCACCGCAGGATGGCGCCTTCGCCGGCCGGATCGCCGATCCGGCGCGGTTCGGAATTTCCGGCGCCCGCCCGCCACGCCACCAGGCGGTCTGCGACATGGTAACGAACTACTTCCAGGACGTCTGGAACCGCCGCCGCTTCGACCTCGCACCGCGCTATGTCAGCGACCGCATCGTCTGCCACGGCGTGCGCATGCGGCGGGTGCAGAACATGACCCCGTATCAGATGGAAATCATCAATCTGCTGGCGACCTTTCCGGACGGCCAGATCGAGGTGCGCGACATCGCGGTGAACGCCTCGCCCGAGCTTGGCGTGCGCGTCGGCGTGATCTGGGTGCTGCGCGGCACGTATTCCGGCGTGCCAACCTACGGGCCGCCGACCAACACCCCGATCCACGTGCTCGGCGCCTCGCAGTACGAACTGCACGAGGGCAAGATCCTGCGCGAGTGGCGCATCTACGACGAAATCGCCGTGCTCGCCCAGATCATGGCGGCGCGCGGCCAGACCGATCCGCTTTCGTTCCAATCACCATGAGGCCAAATCATGAACGACCCGCAAACCCCCCGCATCGTGCACGCTGACCAGCCGGCCGCGCCGGTGCTGCAGGTGGAGCGCCGGGATTTCGTCGCCCTGGTGCCGGAAAACCGGCCGCGCGTGCAAAGCCTGCGCGGCTTCGATCCCTGCTATACCGATATCGTCGACTACATCGTTCGCTGCACGCATCGGATTTGGGACGAACGCGATATCGGCCTGATCTATAGCCACTACACCCACAACCCCGACGTTTATTACAATCTGCGTTCGGTGCATGATCGTGAAGAAATCGTGCGCGACACGATCGCCCGGCTGGCGGTCTTCCCCGAGCGGCGCGGCATGGCCACCCAGGTAATCTGGCGCGGCGACGACAGCGAAGGCTTCTACACCTCGCATCTGGTGACCGGCTCCGGCCGGCATACCCAGGACGGGCCGTACGGCACCCCGACCGGGCGCAGCTTCACCACCCGCACCATCGCCGACTGCATGATCCTGGAAAACCGCATCTACCGCGAATGGATCGTCAACGACGGCATGGCGCTGATCCGCCAGCTCGGCCTCGATCCCCACCCGATCGCGGAGGCAACCGCACGCGCGATGCATGCCAGCGGGCAGGAAGCGATCGATTTCGGCGAAAACCGCCGCATGATCGGGCAATATCCGCCCGAAGCGGCGGCCGACCTGTCGATCGCCCACACCGATGCCGAGGCAACCTTGCTCGGCTGGCTGCACGCGATGTTCAACCATCGCATGCTCGGTGTGATCGACCGTGTCTATGCCGCCAATGTGCTGTACCACGGCACCAGCAAACGCGAACTATGCGGGCGCGCGGCGGTGCTGCAACGCACCTTGCGACTGATCGCCACCATGCCCGATTGCGCCTTCATCCCGCAGCACATCTGCTCGGTGCCATCGGAAGCCGGCGGCGAAAAAATCGCGGTACGCTGGATCATGGAAGGCCACCATCTCGGCTACGGAATGATGGGCGCCCCCACCGGCCACCGGATTTTCCTGCT
>JAYTQP010000385.1:0-3786 GCA_043746675.1 Rhodospirillales bacterium
TCGGATGGTACCGAATGAGTCGAAGCACTAGGTTGATTTTGTGGGCCGATTCACCCAACGGGCTGAAGTGCCCGTTGGGATCGGACCACTAGTTTAGAGTAGCTGCTCAAGGCGGAACGCGATAGCCAGATTTGACCGACGCGGTCCCGGGAATCCTGCGCACAGACGTGCCCGGTAAGTAGAACATGTTCTGCGACTACGTCTCAAATAATTTCCGCGTGATCGACCTTGGCGATTTTCGGGTTCTCAACCGAACAGAGTATACTTTATTTTCAAACAAAGCAGTGATTCCCTGTAATACCAACCGCCCTAAATGCCGACTCTTCCGGCATTTAGGGCAATTGGTATTATACCTGAGCGATGCCTAAGCTTACTTTTCGAACGCTACTGGCAGCATCGACAGCACCAGCAGCACGGCCATCGCGATGTTGAACGCGCGCAGCCGGGCAGGGGTTTCCAGCAGCCGCGCAGCGGCAGCCCCGAGGAGCGCCCAGGGCAGAATGCAGGGCAGTGCTACGGCCCAAAAAACCAGCGCGATGGTCAGCGCCTGCGCCGGCACGCTGCCTCCAGGCAGCATGAAGGCGCCGGCCGCGCCCAGGCAGATCATCCAGGCCTTCGGGTTCACCCATTGAAACGCCATCGCGCCGAAAAACCCCAGTTTTGGGTGTATCCGTGCACGACCAGGCGCGCCGGCGCTGCCGATCTGCCAGGCCAGCAACAGCAGCCAGACCAGCGCAGCGTAGCGCAAAATGTTGGCCAGCAGCGGAACCTGCAGCAACACCCCGGCAGGGCCGGCGCAAACCAGCAGCAGCATCAGCGCGAAGCCGCAGGCGATGCCGACGATATGCGGCAAGGTAGCGCGCAGCCCATGATTGACCGCTGACGTGGTCACCATGACATTGTTCGGCCCCGGCGTGATCGTGGTCGCGATGGCAAATCCGATGAGCGGCAGGAGCGAGGTTTCCATTGCAACAGACCAGCATATCGTCGCCGCTGGCGCCAGTTTAGGACAGCATTGCTGCCTTGCATGCTACCCTCCCCCACCGATCGGCGGCAATACCCGCTTGGCGGCGGCCTCGAACGTGCTAGCGTCCGCCGATGCAGTTTCGTTCAGATCTCAAGCACGCTCAGAGTACCGCATGGGCGAAGATCGGCCAGCCCGGCACGTGGTGGAACGCCGCCGCGCGGGTGGCGATCGCCGCCGAAACCCGTCACGCCGCCACCTGTCCGTTATGCGCCGCGCGCCAGAATGCGCTTTCACCTGCCATGGTCGGCGGCGACCATGCGAGCCTCGGCGCGCTGCCACCCGCCGCGATCGAGGCCGTGCATCGCATCCGCACCGATCCCGGACGGCTGGGGGAAGCCTGGTTTCGCGGCGTCATCACCGCCGGACTGACCGAAGACGCCTATGTAGAGCTCGTCGGCATCGTCGCTGTTACCGTCGCCATCGATACCTTCCGCAACGCAGCAGGCTTGGCCGTCCTTCCCCTACCAACCCCGCACCCCGGCGAACCGCGCCGCCACCGGCCCCGCAACGCCCGCCCGGGTCTCGCCTGGATGCCGACGCTGCTGCCGGACGACCGCCTGCCGGAGGATCCGGACCTATACCAGGATCACCCCGGCCCGCGCGCCCGCGGCCGCGGCAACATCCATATCGCGCTGAGCCTGGTGCCCGACACCGCCATCCACTGGTGGGACATGCTGGAGACGATGTATCAGACCTCGGCGATGATGCGCGATTTCGGCCACGAATACCGGGCAATTTCGCACGCCCAGATCGAGCTGCTGGCCGCCCGAGTGGCCGCCCTCAACCAGTGTTTGTACTGAACCACCAGCCATGTCGGCCTGCTCCGTGCGAGCGGCGAATTTAGCGGTGATGCCTATGCCGCCGAAGGCGTGATGGATGGCCGCACCGCAGTCGGCATGCCCCACGCTGGCCTGCTGCTGGCCTTTGCCAATGCCGCCCTGCGTGGGCCGGCGGATGCGGAACGCGCAGCCTTGTTGGCCGCCATCGGCGCACCCGCGATGATCGACGCAGCGGCGGTGATCGGCGGCTTCGACGGCATCACTCGGATCGCCGACGCAACTGGCATTCCACTGGAACCGACGAAAGCCGATGAAAGCGCGGCGTGGCGCCAAAGTCTCGACATAGATCGCTTCGTTACCGAAAAATCGTAACGCCCCGCTTATTTTGCCCCGCTTATTTTGCTCGCGGGTCGAGCGCGTCGCGCAACCCGTCGCCGATCAGGTTGAAGCTGAACACGGCCAGAAAAATCGCCGCCCCGGGAAAAATCGCCAGCCATGGCGCCTGGGTGAGAAAGCGCTGGGCGGAGTTCAGCATGCTGCCCCACGACGGCGCCGGCGGCTGCTGGCCAAGCCCGAGGAACGATAGACTGGCCTCGGCGATGATCGCCCCGGCGATCGCCAGCGTCGCCTGCACCATGATCGGCGGCACGATGTTGGGCAGCACATGGCGCACCGCCACCCGCCAGGGCGCATTGCCGAGCGCGCGGGCGGCCTCCACATAGTCGTTGGTGGCGGCATCCATCGTGGCGGCGCGGGAAACCCGCACGAAAATCGGCGTCGCGGTGATGCCGATGGCGATCATCGCGTTCTGCAGCGACGGCCCGAGAAACGCCGCCAGCGCGATCGCCAGAATAAGGAACGGCGCCGCCAGCATCGCATCCACCAGGCGGCCGATGATGGCGTCAATCTTACCGCCGGCAAAGCCCGCCAGCAACCCGACCGGCACGCCGACGCCGGACGCGATGCACACTGAAATCACCCCCGCCAGCAGGCTGGCGCGCGCCCCCCAGATCACCCGGCTGAACACGTCGCGACCGTTTTCATCGGTGCCCATCCAATGCAGCCAGCTCGGCGGCTTGCGGATCAGGCTCCAACTGGTGGCAATGGGATCGTACGGCGCCACCAGCGGGGCGGCGACCGCCACGAACACAAAGGTCACGATCACCACCAACCCGAACACCGCCGCCGGCCGGCGAAAAAACCGCCGCACCGCCAGCCGCGCCGGCGACTGCATCGCCTTCGCCATCACCGCCCCGGCGTCGTTGCCGCCGCTTACCGTGGTCGCGCTCATCCCGTCCGCAGCCGCGGATTGAGAAACACGTAGGCGATATCGGCCAACAGATTAAGCCCGATATAAACCGCGGCAGTCACCAGCACCACGCCTTGCACCACGGGATAATCGCGGTTGAACACCGCATCCACGATCAGCTTGCCGAAGCCGGGGATGCTGAACACTTGTTCGGTCAGCACCGCGCCGGACAGCAACGTGCCAAGCTCCAGCGCGCCCAGCGTCACCACCGGCACCAGCGCGTTGCGCAGCGCGTGGCGCAGCACGACCTTGTATTCCATCAGCCCCTTCGCCCGCGCGGTGCGCACGTAATCCTGCTCTAGCGCGGTCAGCATCGCACTGCGCGTATGCCGCATCAACACCGCCGCCAGCGAATTGCCGAGCACGAAGGCCGGCATGATGGTGGTCGCCAGCGATTGTCGCCAATCCTCGGTTAATGGCACGTAGCCCGATGGCGGCAGCCAGCCCAACTGCACCGAGACCACCAGGATAAGCATGATCCCGAGCCAGAAATTCGGCGTCGATAGGCCGGCCAGGCCAATGCCGTTGGCGGCATAATCCCAGAAACTATTCTTCTTGACCGCCGACAGCACCCCCATCGGCACGCCGATGCAAACCGCGATGGCGAAGGCCATCACCGCCAGTTGCGCGGTCACCGGCAGCTTGGTCAGCACCAGATCGAGCACCGGCTC
>JAYTQP010000386.1:0-3016 GCA_043746675.1 Rhodospirillales bacterium
TGTTGCGGGGATAAGAAAGTAAGGCGAGGGCTCCGCCCCTCGACCCGCAAGGGGACAGGGGTCCCCTTGACCCCATCACTTTAAGGCAAGGGTTTCGGGATATCGAAGAAGGGGGCCAGCCGTGATGTTGCAACATCGCAGCAGGCCCCCTTCTTCGATATCCCGACGCTTCGCTTAAGTCATAGGGTCAAGGGAGCTTCTGCTCCCTTGCGGGTCCAGGGCGGAGCCCTGGCCTTACTTACTCAACCCACATCATCGCGCAGATACGGTGCGACGGTGCCTTTGATTTTCATGGTCATGGGGTTGCCTTTGCGGTCGAGGGTACGGCCGACGGCGACGAGGATCCAGCCTTCGCTGATGCAATATTCTTCGACGTTGGTTTTTTCCACGCCGTTGAATTTGATGCCGATGCCGCGGGCGAGCAGGTCGGCGTTATGGAAGGGGGATTTGGGGTTGATCGCCAGGCGATCGGGCATGGGTTCGCTCATTGGGGGAGTTTAGGCGGTTTGGACTTGGAGGGGGAGGGTTTTTAGGGCACGGAAGGCGACGTTGGGCAGGTAGGCGAGCGGGGCGGCGGTGAGGGCGATGGATTTGAAGCGGCGGAGCAGGGTGTTGATGGCGATTTCGCCTTCGATGCGGGCGAGGTGGGCGCCGAGGCAGAGGTGGCGGTCGAAGCCGAAGCTGAAATTGTCGTTTTGGGTGCGTTCGATATCCAACTGGTCCGGGTTGGAGAAGTGGGCGGGGTCGCGGTTGGCGGCGCCGAGCATGAGGGTAAGGCGGGTTCCGGCGGCGATTTTGGTGGTGCCGAGGTCAAAGTCCGCGGTGCTGACGCGGGCGAGCATTTGCACGGGCGGATCGAAGCGCAGGAATTCTTCGACCGCCGACTTGGCCAGCGCGGGGTTGGCGCGCAGTTTTTCCATCTGATCGGGATTGCGCAGCAGCGCCAGCAGTCCGTTGGCGATCAGGTTGGTGGTGGTTTCATGCCCGGCGGCGAGCAGCAGGGTGGAGGTGGCGACCACTTCGTCTTCATTCAGTTTGCCGTCTTCGCGCTGCTGCACGGCGACCAGGGCGGAGATGAAATCGTCCTGCGGGTGCAGGCGTTTGGTTTCGATCAGGTCATGGGCATAGACCCGGAGCGCGGTGCCGCTGGCGGTGGCGCGGCGGGCGAGTTCGAGCGGATCGGGCGAGGTGCGCAAGGCGCCGAGCAGTTCGATCTGATCGGCGGTCCATTCCTTCAGCTTCTCCCGGTCGGCGCTGGGCACCCCGAGCAGTTCCATGATGACGATGGCGGGCAGCGGGAAGGCGAAATCGCGGATCAGATCGATTTCGTCGCGCCCGCGCAGACCGTCGATCAGCGCGTCGGTAGTGGCTTGGATGCGCGGGCGCAGTGCCTCCATGCGGGCCAGGGTGAAGGCGGCGGTGGCTTGGCTGCGCAGGCGGGTATGGGTCGGCGGGTCCTGGCTCAGCATGCTGAATTTGCGCCGGCCCTCGGCTTCCGCCACCACATCCAGCACCGCTTGCGGCAGGGTGTCGCTGCGCGTTTCGGACAGCAATTCCTTCGACAGATGCGGGCAGCGTTGCAGGGCGCGCACCTGGTCGTGGCGAAACAGCAGGGGGCCGCCGATATGCGGATGGGTGATCATTTCATCGCGCGCACGCAGCGCGGCGAGGGTAGGGTAGGGGTTGAGGAAGTAGCCGGGGCTGAACAGCTTGGGCAGTTCGACGGCGTCCATGGCGATGATCCTGGCGTTTTGGTTCGTCGGAACTCATCGCAGCCGGCGGCGAAAGTCAATTGACACGTTGGCTGCCATGACCAAGGCTGCGACGGGGGACAGTGGCGGATTGCATCCGCCCTACGTTGTGGCGGCATGATCCACATTCTTTGCAACAATGTCGGCGCGTTTGGGAGCAATAAGCCATGAAATTCGGCATCTTCTACGAACACCAGCTGCCGCGCCCCTGGACCCGTGAACTGGAGCATAAATTGTTCCAGGATGCGCTGGATCAGGTCGAACTCGCCGACCGGCTCGGCATCGATTATGCCTGGGAAGTCGAGCATCATTTCTTGGAAGAATATTCGCATTCCTCGGCGCCGGAGGTGTTCCTCGCCGCCTGTTCGCAGCGCACCAAGAACATCCGTCTTGGCCACGGCATCGTGCTGATGCCGCCGGGCTATAACCATCCCGCCAAGGTTGCCGAGCGCATTGCCACGCTCGATCTGGTGTCTAACGGACGGGTGGAATTCGGCACCGGCGAATCGGCGTCGCTGATGGAGCTCGGCGGCTTCAACGTCACCTTGGACAAGAACGAGAAGCGCGCGATGTGGCTCGAAGCGGTCGAGCAATGCTGCAACATGATGGCGATGGACCCGTACCCTGGATTCCAAGGCCAGTTCTTCAGTATGCCCACCCGCAACATCGTGCCGAAGCCGTTGCAGAATCCGCACCCGCCGCTGTGGGTCGCCTGTTCCAACCGCGAAACCATCAAGCTGGCGGCCCGCATTGGCATCGGCGCGCTCACGTTCGCGTTCGTCGATCCGAAGGAGGCCAAGGACTGGGTGGACGATTATTACCGCATCTTTAAGGAAGAATGCGTGCCGATCGGCCATACCGTGAACCCCAACGTTGCCATGGTCACCGGCTTCTCGATCCATCCGGATGCCGCGGAGGCCCGCCGCCGTGGTGAGGACGGGCTGCGGTTTTTCCGTTACGGCCTGGCGCATCACTATGTTTTCGGCGAACACAAGCCGGGCCGGACCGACATCTGGGCCAACTTCGAAAAAGCCCGCCCGGCGCTGCCGCCGGCCGGCGGCGACCTTGGCATCGGCACGCCGGACGACATGCGCCAGCATCTGCGCGCGTTCGAGGCCGCCGGCGTCGATCAGACCATTTTCATCCAGCAGGGCGGCCGCAACCTGCACGAACATATCTGCGAAAGCCTGGAACTGTTCGCCGCCGAAGTGATGCCGGAATTCAAGGCCCGCGAAGCCGCTCGGCAGGCGCAGAAGGACGCGGAT
>JAYTQP010000387.1:0-1642 GCA_043746675.1 Rhodospirillales bacterium
CCGGGCGGCGCGACACTAGCGGTGGGGAATCGATTGGGTCAACGAAGTGGGGGCAGGAAAACCGCAGGATTCCAAGCTTTTTACAAAAGAAAGCCAGCCGGGCGCCCGTTTTCGGGCGCATGGCTGGCGATCAATTCGGCGCGATCTAGTGCGTAACGGTCGGCGCCGGCGCGACAACGGCGACCGGCGGGGTATCGGGCGGTTCGACCCACTCGATCGGCTCCGGTTTGCGCACCAGGGCCTGGCTGATCACTTCGTCAACATGGCCCACCGGGATCAGGGTGAGGTTCTTTTTCACGTTGTCCGGAATTTCGGCGAGGTCTTTTTCATTTTCCTTCGGAATGAAGACCGTGGTGATGCCGGCGCGCAGGGCGGCCAGCAGTTTTTCCTTCAGCCCGCCGATCGGCAGCGCGCGGCCGCGCAAGGTGATTTCGCCGGTCATGGCGATATCACGGCGCACCGGAATGCCGGTCAGGATGGAGACGATCGAGGTCGCCATGGCAAGCCCGGCCGACGGCCCATCTTTCGGCGTCGCCCCTTCCGGCACGTGCACATGGATGTCCCGCTTTTCGAACAGGGTCGGCTTGATGCCGAAGTTGATCGAACGGCTGCGCACGTAGGACAGCGCCGCGGAGGCACTTTCCTGCATCACGTCGCCAAGCTTGCCGGTCAGTTTGATGTTGCCTTTGCCGGGCAGCAGCACGCTCTCGATGGTGAGGATTTCACCGCCGACTTCGGTCCAGGCCAGCCCGGTCACCGCGCCGACCATGTCTTCGGTTTCCGCCTCGCCGTAACGGAAGCGCTTCACGCCTGCGTATTTTTCCAGGTTCTTGCGGTTGACAGCCAGTTTCTTGACCTTGCCGGTGACGATTTCCTTCACCGCCTTGCGGGCCAGGTTGGCGATTTCGCGTTCCAGGTTCCGCACTCCGGCTTCGCGGGTGTAGTAGCGGATCAGGTCGCGCAGGGCGTCGTCGGACACCGTCCATTCGCCGGCTTTCAGGCTGTGGGCTTCGACCACCTTGCTGATCAGATGGCGCTTGGCGATTTCCACCTTCTCATCCTCGGTGTAGCCGGGGATGCGGATGATCTCCATGCGGTCCATCAGCGGCTGCGGCATGCGCAGGCTGTTGGCGGTGGTGACGAACATCACGTCCGACAGATCGTAGTCCACTTCCAGATAATGATCGGCGAAGGTGCTGTTCTGTTCCGGGTCCAGCACTTCGAGCAGCGCGGACGACGGATCGCCGCGCCAGTCGGCGCCGAGTTTGTCAATTTCATCGAGCAGGAACAGCGGGTTGGATGTTTTCGCCTTTTTCATGCCCTGCACCACTTTGCCGGGCATGGAGCCAATATAGGTGCGGCGGTGGCCGCGCACTTCGGCTTCATCGCGCACGCCGCCGAGCGACATGCGCACGAAGTTGCGCCCGGTGGCCCGCGCGATCGATTTGCCCAGCGAGGTTTTGCCGACGCCCGGCGGGCCGACGAGGCAGAGGATCGGGCCTTTCATCTTGTCCGCGCGGGTTTGCACGGCAAGATACTCGAGGATTCGTTCCTTGACCTTTTCCAGCCCGAAATGGTCGGCGTTGAGGATTTTCTCGGCTTCGTTGATATCCTTCTTGACCTTGCTGCGCTTTTTCCAGGG
>JAYTQP010000388.1:0-3599 GCA_043746675.1 Rhodospirillales bacterium
TGCATTCCGATATCGATACGTTGGAGCGCATCGAGATCATTCGTGATTTGCGGCTGGGCGTGTTCGATGTGCTGATCGGGATCAATTTGTTGCGCGAGGGGTTGGATATTCCGGAATGTTCGCTGGTGGCGATTCTGGACGCGGATAAGGAAGGGTTTCTGCGCAGCCAGACCAGCCTGGTGCAAACCATCGGCCGCGCCGCGCGCAACATCGATGGGCGGGTGATTTTGTACGCAGACACGATGACCCGCAGCTTGCGCTACGCCATCGAGGAAACCGATCGCCGCCGTAACAAGCAGCGCGCCTGGAACGAGGCCAACGGCATCACCCCGCTGTCGATCAAGAAGCAGATCGGCAAGGTGCTGGAAAGCGTGTTCGAGCAGGATTACGTGACCGTGGCGCCGATCAAGGACGCCAGCACGGTCGAATTCGTCGGCAAGGATCTGAAGGCCAGCATTGCCGAATTGGAAAAACGCATGCGCGGTGCGGCGGCCGATCTGGAGTTCGAGGAAGCGGCGCGGATGCGCGATGAAATTCGTCGGCTAGAGGCGTTGGACCTTGGTTTGCCGGCGCCGCCGGTGGCGAGCGCGCAGTTGCGGCCCAAGCGGGGCCCGGAGCCGATGGGGCCGGGCGGCGGCGGCTGGGATCCGAAGGCCAAGGGGCGAAAGATGCGGGGAAGGCGGTAGGACTTCCCCCCTACGTGGCGATGAAGGCCAGTTGGCGGGCTTCCAGGATGGCGCAGGTGAGGGCGCCGTTGAAGACCGCGCCGGTGTCGATGCCGATGCGGTTGAAGCGGACTTCCGGGGCGCCGCGCGGGGTATGGCCGTGCACGACCACGGCGCCGTGATCGACTGCGCTGTAGAGGAAGGAATTGCGAATGGTCAGCAGATCCTGCGCCGCCTGCTCGTCCAGCGGCACGCCGGGGCGGACGCCGGCATGGGCAAACATGTAGCCGTCGAGGCGATGCTTGTGCGGCAGGCCGCGCAGCCAGGCGAGGTGCGCGGCGGGCACAAAATCCGGCCAGGTCGGGCGCGGGGCTTTGGGATCGCCACCCCAGCTCGCCAGCGCTTCCTTGCCGCCGGATATCATCCAGTCCGTCATGGCCGCGCCGGCGCCGGACAACGCGTCGAGCATGGTGCGTTCATGGTTGCCCATCAGATTGACGGTGGGCACGCCGTCGATCGGGTTGCCGGCTTCGAGCAGCGCGACCACGCCGCGGCTGTCCGGACCGCGATCGACGTAATCGCCGATATGGACCAGCAGGGGATCGTCGATCGGGCGGGCGGCGAGGTCGGCGCGGATCAGGTCGTGCAGCTCGCGCAGTCGGTCCAGGCAACCATGAATGTCCCCGATCGCATAGACCCGCCGTTGCGGGGCGAGCCAGCCGGGTGCGGCGACGAAATGCGGGGTCATCGGGCCCGCGCTTCGCGCCGGGCGATCCAGGTGGTGCTGACGAAAATAACCGCGGCCCCCAGCAGAGTTGTGACGGAGGGAACGGCACCGAAGACCATCAGGCCGGCCAGCGCGCTCCACACCAGATCGAGAAACTTGATCGACTGTGTTGCCGAGACTTCGGTGGCGCGCAAAGCACGATTGGACAGATAGTGCCCCGTGCTGCCGATCATGCCGCAGATCACGAACAGGCCCCATTGACTGGGCGACGGCCAGGTCCAATGGGTGAGCGCCAGCGGGAGGCTGAACACGCTGACGGTGAGCGACTGCCAGACCACGATCACTTCCGGCCGGTCGCGCCGCGACAGCGCCTTGGTGATCAGGAACGATCCAGCGAACAAGGGTGCACTGCCCAGCATCATCAGCGCATAAATGCCGCCGCCGCCCTGGAATTTCGGTGCCACCACGATCAACACGCCGAGCAACCCGATGCCGGCGGCGACCCAGCGCTCCCAGATCGGCTTTTCGCCCAGCAATAGTACCGCGCCCAGCATGACGAAAATCGGTGAGGTGAAGCCGATCGCGGTAATGTCGGCCAGCGCCAGATGCGGGAGCGCCATGAACCAGAGCGTGATGCCGGAGGTGTGGACGACACCGCGCCAGAGTTGCCCGGTCAGCCCGCGCGGCGCGTAGCTAGCGATGCCGGCGCGCAGCACCAGCGGCATCATTACCAGCAGCCCGCAGATGTAGCGCAAAAACTGAGTCTCAAACGAGTCGATCGAGGTGGTCAGAATTTGCATGATGGTATTCAGAAAGGTGAACACCAATCCGGAGCTCGCCATCCACATCATGCCGCGCACCACCGGCGGCAAAGCTGCCGCCGACGCCTGCAACCGTCGAAAAAAAATGGACAAAAGTTTTTTGGTCCTTTTTTCCAAAAAAGGACTGCTGCCCTTGCTTACCTACTCCGCCGCCACCTCAGTCGTTTTCGGCATGGCCACCTGCACACTGTTCGGCCCGTAACGATCCGTAAACGCGGTTGTCTCGATTTCCTCCAACTGGGTTTCCCCGCTCAGCACCTTGGCTTTCCATTCCATCAACTGCGGGTGGCGGCCCTGGAATTCCGGCATCACTTCACGTCCGAACAATTCCAGGCTTTCGCAGATATGGGCGTGGCTGTTTTTGCCGGCCTGGTTGAGCAGGATAATCTGATCGATGTTGGAGGCTTCGAACTTCCGCAGTTTGTTGCGGATGGTTTCGGGCGAGCCGATCAGTCCGCCGCGCAGCGCCCGGGCGGCGTTGTCCGGGTTTTCCTGCTTCCACTTGTTGTATTCGTCCCACATGTTGACCGAGCCGGCGCGCGGCCGCTGGCGGCCGGTGGCAGCGCCGTAGAAGCGCAGGGCGAACTGGAAGAATGTGGCGCCATCGGCGCGGCGGCGGGCTTCCTCATCGGTTTCGGCGCACATGAAGTAGCTGACCAGGGCGATGTTGGGATTGGTGGCGTAATCAGCCAGCTTTTCCATGCGTTTGGTGTAGGCGTTGTAATAGGCGTGCACCCAGGCGTGCGCGGCATCCGCGCTGAGGAACTGGAAGGCGAGCGCGCCGATGCCGCGGCGGCCGGCCATTTCAATGGTTTCCAACTGCGAGCAGGCGACCCAGAGCGGTGGGTTGGGGCGCTGGATCGGCTTGGGCAGCACGTTGCGGAACGGCATCTTGAAGAACGGGCCGTCATATTCGCAGCCGCCATCCTGGAACATCGGGATGACCGCGCGCAGCCCGTCTTCCCAGATCGCCCGCTTGTCGGCCATTTCCCGCCCGAATGGTTCGAGCTCGGTGATCGAGGCGCTTTCGCCGCTGCCAAACTCCACCCGGCCGTTGCTGAGCAGATCGAGGGTGGCAATACGTTCCGCCACCCGCGCCGGCGGCGAGGTGGTCAACTGCATGATGCCGTGGGCGAGGCGGATGTTCTTGGTGCGCTGGCTGGCGGCGGCCAGAAACATTTCCGGCGTGGGGGAGTGGGAATATTCTTCCAGGAAGTGATGCTCGACCTGCCATGCATAGTCGTAGCCCAGCTTGTCGGCCAGTTCGACCTGGGTGAGCGCGTTCTGATAGAGCTGATGCTCGTCATCCGGCCCCCAGGGGCGCGGCAGTTGCAGTTCGTAAAACACCCCGAATTTCATCGCACGTTTCCCTATGCGTCATTTGAT
>JAYTQP010000389.1:0-1801 GCA_043746675.1 Rhodospirillales bacterium
GTGGACAAGCCGTTGATCCAATACGCGGTCGAAGAAGCCCGCGCCGCTGGGATCGAGCAGTTTTGCCTGGTCACCGGCCGCGGCAAGACCGCGATCGTGGAACATTTCGATATTGCCTACGAACTGGAAGCCACCTTGCGCAGCCGCGGCAAAGAAGCCGAAGTGCGCATGTTGCGCGAATGGCAGTTGCCGCCGGGTGCGATGGCGACCGTCCGCCAGCAGGAACCGCTTGGGCTTGGTCACGCGATCTGGTGTGCGCGCGCCTTCATCGGCGACGACCCGTTCGCCATTCTGCTGCCGGACGATCTTATTCTGTCGGAAACGCCCTGCACCAAGCAGTTGGCGAATGCCTACCACGAAACCGGCGGCTGCGTGGTGGCAGTGACCGAGGTGCCGCATGACCAGACCAACCGCTACGGCATCCTCGACATCGGCCGCGACGACGGCCGGCTGGTGGAGGTGAAGGGGCTGGTGGAAAAGCCCAAGCCGGAAGATGCGCCGTCCGATCTTTCTATCATCGGCCGCTACGTGCTGACATCAGACATCATTCCGCATTTGTCGCGGCTGGAACGCGGCACCGGAAACGAAGTGCAGTTGACCGACGCGATGGCCAAGCTGATCGGTCAGGTGCCGTTCCATGGGTTGCGCTACGAAGGCCGGCGTTTCGATTGCGGCGACAAGATCGGCTTTCTCGAAGCGCAGATCGCGTTTGCCCTGCAACGGCCGGACATCGGCCCGGCGGTGACGGAATTCCTGCGCGGCTACTGCAAAGATCTGTTCGGCGGCCGCGCATGACATTTCGGCATGGTTTCGACCCGACCACGCTGCGCGAATACGACATTCGCGGCATTGTCGATGCAACCTTGCACGATGCCGATGCGTTCGCCATCGGGCGCTGCTTCGGCAGCGTGGTGGCGCGCGCCGGCGGCAGCCTGATTGCCGTCGGGTATGATGGTCGGCTGTCGTCCCCGCGGTTGGAGAAGGCGCTGGTGGCCGGGCTGCGCGCGAGCGGGGCGGAGGTGGTTCGCGTCGGGCTGGGGCCGACGCCGATGCTGTATTATGCGTCCACCATCCTCAAGGCGGCCGGCGCGATCATGCTGACCGGCAGCCATAATCCGCCGGATTATAACGGCTTCAAGATGGTGCTGGGCGGCAAGCCGTTCTACGGTCGGCAGATCACCGAACTCGGCCGCATGGCGGCGTCCGGCGACGTGGTGGCGGAAGCGGCAGGGTCCGAACGCACGCTCGACGTATCCGACGAATACATCGCCCGGGTGGTGCAGGACTGGGACGGCATCAGGCCGATGAAGGTGATCTGGGACAATGGCAATGGCGCCGCCGGCGACGTGATCACCCGGCTGGTCAAGCAGTTGCCCGGCACCCATACGGTGCTGTTCGGCGATATCGACGGCAAATTCCCCAACCATCACCCGGACCCAACGGTGCCGAAAAACCTGGAGGCGCTGGCTGCCGAGGTGCGCGCACGCAACGCCGATATCGGCATTGCCTTCGATGGCGACGCCGACCGCATCGGCGTGGTGGACGATGAAGGCCACATGCTGTTCGGCGACCAGTTGCTGGTGGTGCTGGCGCGCGACGTACTGAAAACCCATCCCGGCGCCCGCATCATCGCCGACGTGAAGGCCAGCCAGGTGCTGTTCGATGAGGTCGCCCGCGCCGGCGGCGATCCGGAAATGTGGAAAACCGGCCATAGCCTGATCAAGGCGCGGATGGCGGAAACCGGCTGCCCGCTGGCCGGTGAAATGTCAGGCCACGTGTTCTTCGCCGACAAATGGTACGG
>JAYTQP010000390.1:0-13584 GCA_043746675.1 Rhodospirillales bacterium
GATACCGGCGTCGGCCGCCTTGCCGCGCTTGAGACCCTCGAAGGTGAACGGCTTGGTGACGACACCCACCGTCAGCACGCCGCGCTCGCGGGCCATGCGCGCAATGACGGGGGCGGCGCCGGTGCCGGTGCCGCCGCCCATGCCGGCCGTGATGAACACCATATGGGTGCCCTCGATGTGCCGGGCCAGTTCGTCAGCGGCTTCCTCGGCGGCGGCGCGGCCGATCTCGGGCTTGGCGCCGGCGCCCAGGCCCTGGGTGATGTGCGGCCCAAGCTGGATGCGGCGATCGGCCTTGCTGTGAACCAGCTGTTGCGCGTCGGTGTTGGCGACGACGAACTCGACGCCCTTCAGTTGCAGGTCGATCATGTTGTCGACCGCGTTGGTGCCGCCGCCGCCGACGCCGATCACGGTGATGCGGGGTGTGAAGTCGGTATGGGTCTGGCGTGGGATCGTAAGGTTGAGTGTCATCGGGTCTCGCTCCCCTGAGGAATAATCTGTGTAGGACGCTCTGCCGATTCGTGTCGCGCAGAGCCGGGCTTTGGAAAACTTTTGTTCACACGCGGTCACGCAGGAAGTTCACCAGGCGGCGGACCCAGCCGCCGGGCCGGTCGCCGTCCAGCTCGATGTCGTGCAGCGTCCGCCCCTCGCCGCTGGCCCAGGCCAGCAGGCCGACCGCTGTGGCGAAGGCGGGTCCGCAGGCGCTGTCGGGCAGGCCCCGCAACGCCGGCGGCCGACCATGGCGCACCTGGCGGCCCAGGATGCGGCTGGCCATCTCGCGCACGCCGGAGAGCTGGCTGGCGCCGCCCGTGAGAACCACGCGGCCGCCGGCGGCGCGGGTCAGGCCCGAACCCTCCAGCCGGTCGCGCACCATCTCGAAGGTTTCCTCCAGGCGCGGGCGGATGATGTTCACCACCATGCTGCGCGGCACCTTGGCGATCTGCTCTTCGTCCTCGCCAACCTGCGGGACGGGCAGATATTCGGTGTCGTCGTCCGGGCTGCCCTCGGCATTGCCGTACATGGTCTTCAGCCGCTCGGCATGCGCCACCGGGGTGGACAGCACGCGGGCGATGTCGTTGGTGACATGCACGCCGCCGAGCGGCAGTTGGGAGGTGTATTGCAGGTGGCCGTTGGCAAACACCGCCATCCCGGTGGTGCCGCCGCCCATATCCAGCACGGTCACGCCGAGCTGGCGCTCATCCCTTGCCATCACCGCCAACGCGGCGGCCATCGGAGCTGCCACCAGTTCGGCTATTTCCAAATCGCCGTGCGCCAGGCAGGCGTCCAAGGTGCGCAACGCAGTGGTGGCGGCATCGATCACATGCACCCGCCCGCCGAGGGTCTCGCAAAACAGCCCGCGCGGATCGTCGACCAGTTCGGCATCATCGACCAGAAAATCGAGCGGCAGCGCATGGATGATGCTGCGCGCCTCGGCGCCCGAGCGGGCGCGGGCATCGTTCAGCATGCGACGGATGTCGCCAGCGGTGATCGCGCGCCCGCCAAGCTGGTTCTGCAGATTAAGCACCTGCCCGCGCGGCTGGCCGCAGGACAGATTGACAGTGACCGAGCGCAACTGCACCCCGGCTTCGTCCTCCGCCTGTCCGACCGCGGCGCGAATGGCACGCTCGGCTTCCGCGATGTCGATCACCCCGCCGCTGCGAACCCCGCGCCCTTTCTGCCAACCGAAGCCGAGCACGCGCAGGCTGTGGTCGGCTTCGCACCGGCCGATCGCGCAGGCGATTTTCGAAGTGCCGATATCCAGCACCCCGAACGGACCCGACTGGCGTGGCTTGCCACGCCGCTCATCGCTGAGATCCGGGGCGGCCGAGGTTTCCGGCAGCAGTCGGCGGGGGATCTCGTTCATGTTTTTCTCCCGGTCTGGCTGGTGGGGGCGGGCGGGATCGGCTTGGTCGCGCTGGCATCGCCGGCGGCACGCACCGTCAGCCGATCCGGCAGCCGCAGGTCGATCTGCTTCAGCGGTCGATCCAGCAACGCGATGCTGCCTTGCAGTTCCACCAGCTTGGCCAGCGCCAGGCGCTCCGCCCCCTCGGGCAGCAGCACCTCGGTGCCGTTCTTCATTTGCAAGTTCCAACGCCGCTTGCCGATCCACTGGGCGGCGGCAATGCGCGGCATCAACAACGGTTCGTTACGCAGCAGTTCGATCAGGCCGGCGGCCGCCTTATCGGCGCCATCGCCAACCACCAGCAGCAATTCCCCCTCGAACGCTTCGACCGCGCTGTCGGTAACAACGTCGCCGGCGCGGTCGATCAGCACGAACCGGCCATCTTTCTGGTAGACCGCGTTGGGCCGGCGCTCGGTGATCTGCACCACGACGGTATTGGGCAGTTGGCGCCGGATGGCGGCCGACTGCACCCAGTTGATCTTCTCCAGCCGGTCGCGCGCGGCGCTGACGGAGAAAGCGAGGATCGGCTGCCCCTTGCGGATTTTCAGCGCCTCGGCGATCGCCGCCAGCGGGGTTTTATCGCGCCCCTCGATTTTGATGTCGGTGACCACCAGGCCGAAGCGGCCCCCAAGATTGGCAATACGTTCCGGCAGATTGCCGCCCTGGCCGAAGCGTTGCAGGCCAACCGCCGCCGCGCTGACGGCACCCACCACCAGCAGCATCAGCACCAGCGGTCGCAGCCGGGCACGGGTGCGGCGCCAGAACAGCCGGCCACGGCTGGGTCGGTTCGGCATCGCCCAGGCCGCGGCGGCCTGCGGCTCGGCCAACGGGTCGAACTGCCGGGTGGTGGCCGGGCCGGGCTTGGGCCGGGGCGTGCGCTTCGGCGCCGCGCCATCCGGGCGTGGTGCGACTACCCGCGACATGTCGCCTGCTCCACCATCCAGGCGCAAAGCTGGGAAAAATTCATCCCGAAATGCGCCGCCTGTTCCGGCAGCAGCGAGGTCGGGGTCAGCCCCGGCTGGGTGTTCACTTCCAGCAGCACCAGCCGACCGGGTTCGCCGGCTGTGTCATCGTAGCGAAAATCCGACCGCGTGGCACCGCGACAGCCGAGCGCGCGATGGGCTGCCAGCGCCACGTCGAGCGCCTGCGCATAGGCTTGCGGATGGATCGTCGCCGGAACAACATGACGGGAGCCGCCATCGGCGTATTTCGATTCGTAATCGTAGAAACTATTGGCGGCGGTGATTTCGGTCACCGCCAGTGCGCGGTCGCCCATCACGCCGACGGTCAGTTCGCGCCCTGGAATGAATTCCTCGACCAACGCGGTTTTGCCGAAGCGCCAGCCGACGGCGATTTCGGCACGGCGGTTGCTGCCGTCACGCACGATTTCCACCCCGACCGACGAACCCTCATTCACCGGCTTGATGACGTAGGGCAGCGGCAGCGGATCGGCATGTTCAAGGTCGGCGACATCGACCACCACCCCGCGCGCCATCGGCAGGCCGGCGGCGAGGAAGGCGGCGCGGGATACCGATTTGTCCATCGCCAGCGCGGACGCACGGACACCGGAATGGGTGTAGGGAATGCCGAGCCAGTCCAGCACGCCCTGGATGGCGCCGTCCTCGCCGAAGCGGCCATGCAGCGCGTTGAACACCACGTCCGGGCGCGGGGTCAGCCCGGCGATCACCGCGCCGAGATCGTCGCCGACCAGCACCGGCACCACCTCGAAGCCGGCATCGCGCAGCGCCGGGATCACCTGCCGGCCGCTGGACAGGCTGACCTCGCGTTCGGCCGACATGCCACCGTAGAGCACCGCAACCCGGGTCATGCCACGATCTCCGGGCGGCCGCCAGCCCCGCCCCTGGTCGGCACGCCGACGCGGCGGATTTCCCAGTGCAGATCGATGCCGCTGCTGGCCATCACCCGTCGGCGCACTTCCTCGCCAAGGCCTTCGATGTCGGCTGCCGTCGCGGTCCCGGTGTTGATCAGGAAGTTGGTGTGCTTCTCCGAAACCTGCGCCCCGCCGCGCATCAAGCCACGGCAGCCGGCGCCGTCGATCAGTTCCCACGCCTTCATGTCCGGCGGGTTGCGGAAGGTCGATCCGCCGGTGCGGGCGCGCACCGGCTGGCTGGCTTCGCGGGCGCTGCGGATCGCCGCCATTTCTTCTTCGATCCGGGTGCGCTCGCCGGCACGGGCGCGCAGCCGGGCGCGCACCACCACCGATTCCGGCGGCAGTCTGCCATGGCGATAGGCGAAGCCCAATTGCGCGTTCGACAACCGCTGCAATGCGCCGTCGCGGGTGACAATATCAGCCCAGTCCAGACATCCCGCGATGTCGCCGCCATAGGCGCCGGCGTTCATCGCCACCGCCCCGCCGATGCTGCCGGGAATGCCAGACAGAAAGGCAAGCCCAGCAAGCCCGGCGGCGGCGGCATGTTCGGCCACGGTCACATCGAGCGCGCCGGCGCCGACGATCACACCATCGGCCTCGATTGCGATGCCGCTGAAACCACGCGCGAGTTTCAGCACCACGCCATGCACGCCGCCGTCGCGCACGATCAGGTTGGAAGCAGCCCCGATCGGAAAGACGCTGACATCGAGCGGCAGATTCGCCATGAAGGCGCGCACGTCGTCCACGTCGGCCGGGCGTACCAGCACCTCGGCGGCACCGCCGACGCGGAACCAGGTGGTCGGGCCGAGCACCGCATCCGCCTGCACCCGCCCGCGCAACGGCGGCAGCCGGTCCAGCAAATGGCGGGAGGCGCTGGCGGCCATCATCGCACGCTCGCCCGGCCGGTACGCTCGCCTTGCAACAAAGCCAGTTGCGCCGGCAGGGCTGCGGCCCAGGCGGTGATGTTGCCGGCGCCGAGGCAGACCACCAGGTCACCCGGCTTGGCGATCGCGTGCACGATTTCGGCCAGATGCTCCGGCCCCGGCAGCGGCACCACGCTGCGGTGGCCGCTGGCGCGCAGGCCTTCGACCAACGCATCGCGATTGATCCCCTCGATCGGGGCTTCGCCGGCGGCGTAAACATCGGCCACGATCACCGTGCCGGCTTCGTTCATGCAGGTGCAGAACTCGGAAAACAGCGAATGCAGGCGGGTGTAGCGATGCGGCTGCACCACCGCGATCACGTTGTTGGCACCGGTCTGCCGGGCCGCCTTCAGAACCGCGGCGATTTCCACCGGGTGATGGCCGTAGTCATCGATCACCACGATCCCGCCGGCATCCCCGACGCGGGTGAAGCGGCGCTTGACGCCCCGGAAATTCAGAAACGCCATCTTGATGCTTTCGACATCAAGTTCCATTTCGACTGCGATGGCGACGGCCGCCAGCGCGTTCTGCACATTGTGCTGGCCAACCATCGGCAGCCGGAACGGCCCGATCTGGCGGGTGCGGCCGCGGGCGCGATCGGCGATGCTGACATGGAAGGTCGAGCCGTTGGTGTCGGCGTTCAATTTTTCGCCGCGCACATCAGCCTGCGGCGAAAACCCGTAGGTGATGATGCGCCGGTCGGACAGCCGGGGGATCATCTGCTGCACGGCAGGATGATCGATGCATAGCACCGCGAAGCCGTAGAACGGCACGTTCTGCACGAACTGCTCGAAGCCGCCGAGCATCGCCTCGGCCGTGCCCCAATGATCCAGATGTTCCGGATCCATGTTGGTCACCACCGCCACCGTCGCCGGCAGCCGCAGAAAGCTGCCGTCGCTTTCGTCGGCCTCCACCACCATCCATTCGCCGGCGCCCAGCCGGGTGTTGCTGTTGTAGGCTTCGATGATGCCGCCATTGATCACGGTCGGATCGAGCTTTGCCGCTTCCAGCACGGCGGCAACCATCGAGGTGGTGGTGGTTTTGCCGTGGCTGCCGCCGACCGCGATCGACCAGCGCAGCCGCATCAGTTCGGCCAGCATTTCCGCCCGCCGCACCACCGGGATCAGCCGCTCGCGCGCCGCCCGCACTTCCGGATTGGCCGATTTCACCGCCGTCGAAGTGACCACCACCTGGGCATCGCCGAGATTGGCGGCATCATGGCCGATGGCCACCCGAATCCCGGAAGCGCGCAGCCGCTGCACGTTGGCGCCATCGGCAATGTCGCTGCCCTGCACGGCGTAGCCAAGATTATGCAGCACCTCGGCGATGCCGGACATGCCGATGCCGCCAATGCCGATGAAATGGATCGCGCCAATGCTGCGCGGCAGCGCTCTCATAGCCTGGTCTCCTGATGGGCATGACGCTGCACCAGATCGGCAAGGTCGCTGGCGGCGTTGGGGCGGGCGATGGCGGCGGCGGCGGCGGCGGCACGCGCAAGCTCGTCAGGGCTTTCCAACAGAAAACGCAGACGATGGGCAAGGTTTTCACCATCGCAGGCAGGTTGCGGCAGCACGAAGGCAGCCTTCACCGTTTGCAAAGCCCGCGCATTGGCCGTCTGGTGATCGTCTATCGCGTTCGGCAACGGCACCAGAATGCTAGGGCGGCCGGCAACCGCGAGTTCAGCGACGGTGGATGCCCCGGCGCGCGCAATCACCAGATGGGCGTCGCGGAGCAATTCATCGACGTTGGCAAAGAAGCTCGACAACGTTGCGCTAATTTGCCGCACGGCATAGGCCGCCCGCACACGGGCAATGTCCTCGGCACGACATTGTTGAGTGACCAACAGGCGATCCCGCAACGATGCAGGCAGCAGCATCAGCGCCTGCGGTACAACGTCACTGAACACCCGCGCGCCGAGCGATCCGCCCAGCACCAGCAGCCGAATGCGGTCTTCAGGCTGGCGGTAGCCACCGCCCGCCAACGCGACGATCGCCGGACGTACTGGGTTGCCGATCATTTCGGTGACAATCTTGTCCGGCACGGCGTGCGTCGTTGCAACGCTGAGCGCGACAATATCGGCAAAGCGGGCCAGGAAGCGATTGGCGCGACCCAGAACGGCATTCTGTTCGTGCAAAACCGCCACTGGACGCGGCTTCAGCAAGCAGGCCGCCAGCACCGGCGCCACACTCGGATAGCCGCCGAACGCGACCAGCGCCTTGGGGTTGAGCCGCGCCATAATTCGCCGCGCCTGAACCGTGCCAGCCGCCAATGAAGCGGCTGCCTTGATCGCACGCACCCAGCCGCGACCGGCAATACCGGCGCCGCTGAGCACAAATTTTTCGCAATTGGCGAACACCGGAGACGCCATGCCGGCCGACCTGGCGTCGGTCATCAGCACAACCCGTTCGCCGCGGCGAATCAGCTCGGCCGCCAGCGCCTCGGCCGGAAAGAAATGTCCGGCGGTGCCGCCGGCGGCAACCACAACCGGGCGAACCTGCGGGCCCCTCACAGCGGGTCGCCCTGGTTGCGGCGGCGGGTCAGCGCCAGCAGCATGCCGATGCCCAGCGCCACCGCCAGCGCCGACGATCCGCCGTACGAAATGAACGGCAAGGTCATGCCCTTGGTCGGGATCAGCCCGAGGGTAGAGGCCATGTTGACGAACGCCTGCAACCCGAAGCCGGTGGCAAGCCCGGTGACCGCGAGCACGACGAACAATTCGCGTTCGTGCAGTTGCTTCAGCAGCGCCCGCAGCACAATGAAGCCGAACACCGCCAGGATGCACAGGCACACGATCAGGCCGTACTCCTCGCCCGCCACGGCATAGACGAAATCGGCGTGCGCATCCGGGATCAGGTCTTTCACCCTCCCCTCGCCGGCACCACGCCCCAACAATCCGCCGCTGCCGAAGGCCTGCAAGGCGTGGTCGAGCTGATAGGTGTCGGCGGCATTTTTCGGGTGCCAGAAGCGCTGCACCCGGTCATGAAAATGGCCGATGAAGCTATACGCGGCGACCCCGCCGGCGATCATCATGCCAACCAGCCCGGCGGTCAGGATCACGTTCAGGCCATTGACGAACAGCTGCACCAGCAGCACGCCCAGCAGCACCGCCAGCATGCCCATGTCAGGCTGGGCTTTCAGCATCAAAGCAATGCTCGCCATGATGGCGCAGGCCACCGCCGGCCAGGCCAGCCGTCGCAACTTGGTGGCCTCCCGCTTGCCTTCCGACAGCAGCCATGCCGCCACCACGGCGAAGCAGGGCTTGAGAAATTCGCTCGGCTGCAACGAAATCCCGGGCAGGCTGACCCAACGCCGGGCGCCCTTGATCTCGGTGCCAGATACCAACGTCATCAAGGTCAGCGCGAGCGCCAGCGTGCAGCCGGCCAGCGCCAGCAGGCGCACCCCGCGCGGCGGCAGAATGCTGACCGCAACCACCACGGCGGAGGCCAGCAGCAGGAACACCACCTGCTTGAGGATGAACATGTCACGCGAGACATGGATGCGTTCGGCCACCGCCGGGCTTGCCGCCAGCATCATCACGTAGCCGGTGCCCACCAGCACGGCGACGCTGACCAAGGTGAGCCGATCCACCGTCCACCACCAGCGCCCGAGGGTGGACGTATCGGTGCGGCTAAAATCGTTCACGCCACGCGCTCCCGTTCGGCAATCGCGCGCACCTGATCGCGGAACTGGTCGCCGCGCTGGTCGAAGCCGGTAAACTGGTCCCAGCTCGCGCACGCCGGGGACAGCAGCACCACCGGAGCGCGACCGCTGCTCGCCTCCTGCCAGGCCGCTTCGGTGGCGGCGGCCAGGGTGCCGACGATGCGATGCGGCACGCCATGTTCGGCCAGCGTGGCGGCGAAGATCGGCGCATCCCGCCCGATCAGCAGCACCAATGCCAGGCGTGGGAAATACTGCGCCAAGGGTTCGATGCCGCCTTCCTTGGCCATGCCACCGGCGATCAGGATCATCCGCTCGTAGCATTCCAGCGCGCGCGCGGTGCTGTCGGCGTTGGTCGCCTTGCTGTCGTTGACGAAGCGCACGCCGGCAATACTGGCGACAGTTTCCTGCCGGTGCGGCAGGCCGGGATAGGTCATCAGGCCGGCGACGATCGCCGCCCGGCCAAGCCCGAGATGATCAGCGATGGCAACGGCGGCGGCAGCATTCTGCGCGTTGTGGGCGCCCGGCAAAGCGCGCGCGGCGGCAAGATCGGCGATCACCCCGGCGCCATCGCGCAACTGGCTGCCCTCGGCCCAGATATCCGCCGGGCTGCTGCCCGACACGGTAAGCACCTGCGCCAACCCACGCCGCAAGCCTGCCGCCATCGCCCGCGAAAATTCGTCCTCCACCCCGAGCACGGCGAGGTCGCCTGCCTGCTGGCGGTCGAAGATGGCCCGCTTGGCGCGCGCATAGCCATCCATGTCGCCATGCCGGTCCAGGTGATCGGGGCTGAGATTGAGCATCACCGCTTCTGTAAACCGAAGCGAAGTGATTCGCTCCAGCATGTAGGACGACATTTCGATCACGTAAACGCCGTCATCGCCCAATAGCGGCAGCGCCAGCGCGGCGGTGCCCAGATTGCCGCCGGCCGCCACCGGCCGGCCGGCCTGTTCCAGCATATGCGCCAGCAGCGCCGTGGTGGTGGACTTGCCGTTGGTGCCGGTCACGCCCACGAAGCGCGCGCCCGATCCGGCGGCGCGGACGGCGCGAAACAGCAGTTCCACGTCCGACAGGATTGGCACCCCGGCCGCCAGCGCGGCGGCGGCGATCGGGTGCGGCTGCGGCAGGCGATGCGGAATGCCGGGCGACAGCACCAGCGCCGTCAGGCCGGCGAAATCGGGCATCCGCACATCCAACCCAACGGCAGCAGCACGGGCTTGCGGCTGGTCGTCCCAAACCGTCACCGCTGCCCCCATGGCAAGCAATCGGCGCGCCGCCGGCAGCCCGTTGCGGCCGAGCCCGACGACGGCGAAAGATTGGCCCGCAAAAATGTTGGCGGGGAAGCTCATCGGATTTTCAACGTCGCCAGCCCGACCAGCGCGAGAATAACCGCGATGATCCAGAAACGAATGACGATGGTCGGCTCCGACCAACCCTTTTTTTCAAAATGATGGTGCAACGGCGCCATCAGGAACACCCGCCGCCCGGTGCGCTTGTACCAGAACACCTGGATCAGCGAGGACGCCAGTTCGACCACGAACAGGCCGCCGACGATGCCGAGCACGATTTCATGCTTGACCGCAACCGCCACCGCGCCCAGCGCGCCGCCAAGCGCCAATGCGCCGGTATCGCCCATGAACACTTTCGCCGGCGGCGCGTTGAACCACAGGAAACCCAACCCGGCGCCGATCAGCGCCGAGCAGAAAACGCAAAGCTCGCCGACCCCGGCAACAAAGTTCAACTGAAGATAGTCGGCGAAAATCCGGTTGCCGACCAGATAGGCGATCAGCATGAACACGCCAGCGGCGATGATCGTCGGCACGATCGCCAGCCCGTCCAGCCCGTCGGTAAGGTTCACCGCGTTGGAAAACCCGAGCATCACCATCATGCCGAAGATCGGAAAAAATATCCCAAGCGGGATCAGCACTTCCTTGAAAATCGGAATGGTGACGCCGGTGCCGAGCGGGCCATGCGTCAGCGCCGCAATCGCCCAGGACGCCGCCAGCCCGAGCGCGAGCTGGGCGATCAGCTTCTGCCGCGCGGTCAGCCCGTTATGGCTGGATTTGGAAAGCTTGATGTAATCGTCAGCAAAGCCGAGCGCGCCGTAGCCGAGCGTCAGCGCCATCACCACCCAGACATAACGATTGCGCAGATCCACCCAAAGCAGCACCGAAACCACCATGCTGGCCAGGATCAGCACCCCGCCCATGGTCGGCGTGCCCTGCTTTTCCAGCACATGGCGCGCCGGCCCGTCCGGGCGGATCGGCTGGCCGTTACCCTGCACCGATTTCAACCAGCGGATCAGCGCCGGGCCGAACATCAGCGACAGCACCAACGCGGTCATGCAGGCGGCGCCGGACCGAAAGGTCAGATAGCGAAACAGATTGAAGGCGATCGCGTGCTCGGCGACCGGGCGTGTAAGCAGGAACAGCATTAGCGCACCCCGCCAAGCAAGGCACTGGCGCGATCGATCCGATCGACCACGATCTTCATCGCGCTGCCGAGGCTACCTTTGACCAGGACCACGTCGCCTGGGCGGAGTGCCGCCGCGACCCGACCGGCCAGGGCTGCGGAGTCTTCTGCGTGCCCACCTTGTCGTGCCCTGGGCAGGCTGTCGAACAGCAGGCGCATCTGCGGCCCGCTGGCGAACACCAGGTCGGTCGCCGCAACCGTCGCATCGTGCAGGCTGCGATGCGCGTCCGGGCCGTCCTCGCCCAGTTCCAGCATGTCTCCCAGCACCGCCACCCGCCGCCGCGCCGGTTGCAGCGCCAGCACCGCGAGCGCGGCACGCACCGAAACGACGGAGGCATTGTAGCTTTCGTCCAACAGCAAAGCCTCCCCGCCCGGCACCGCGATGCGGCGGCGCAGGCCACGGCCGGCGGTGGGCGAAAACCCTTCCAGGCCGGTGGCGGCGCGCGCCACATCCGCCCCCAGCGCCTGTGCGGCGGCCAGCACGGCAACCGCGTTCAGCGCCATGTGCGCGCCCGGCGCGGCCAGCCGCAGCGCCACCGCCACGCCGCCGATAGCAGCGGTGATATCCGAACCATCGGCATCCGCTGCGTTCGTGCGCAGACATGCCTCGGCGTTCGGATCGGTGCCGAACAGCACCACACGGGCGGCGCCCGCCTTGGCCCGCAGGCGCGCCAGCAGCGGTGCGGCATAAGGCAGCACGGCAACGCCGTCGGCCGATAAAGCTTGCAGCAGCGTGGCTTTTTCGTCCGCAATCGCCCCCAGGCTGCCGAGATGGCCGATATGGACAGCCTCGACGTTGCTGATCACCGCCACGTCCGGTCGCGCCATCTGCGCCAGCGGAAAAATCTCACCGGCATGGTTCATGCCGATTTCGACCACGCAAAACGCGAAGTCGGCGGGCAGCCGGGCCAACGTCAGCGGCACCCCCCACTGGTTGTTGTGCGAGGCTTCCGCCGCCCAGGTTTTGCCGCAGGCCGACAAAGCCCGTTGCAGCATGTTCTTGCTGGTGGTCTTGCCGACGCTGCCGGTGATGGCCACCAGCCGACCGCGAAACCGGGCGCGCGCGAACGTCCCCAGCGCCTGCAAGCCAGCAAACGTGTCACCCACCTGCAACAACGCCGCGTCGTCGGCAACGCCGTCCGGCAGCACATGCACCATCGCCCCGGCCGCGCCCTTCGCCAGCGCGTCCGCCACGAAACGATGCCCGTCGCCGTTTTCGCCAACCAGGGCGACAAACAAATCGCCCGGCTTGACCGTGCGGCTGTCGATCGACACGCCGGTGGCATGGAACGGCCGCCGCAGCAGCCCGCCGGTGGCGCGGGTGAGTTCGGCCGGCGACCACAGCGCCGTCATGCCAGCCCGACCAGGTGGCGGATCACGCCGACATCGTCGAACGGCAACGTGTGGCCGCCGATCTGCTGGCCCTGTTCGTGGCCCTTGCCGGCGACCACCAGCACGTCGCCAGGGCCGAGATCGTTCAGGCCGGCGGCAATGGCGGCGGCACGGTCGCCGATTTCGCGGCCGCCGGGGCAGCCGGCGAGCACGGCGGCGCGGATGGCGGCCGGGTTCTCGCTGCGCGGATTATCGTCGGTGACGATCACCGCGTCGGCATATTGCGCCGCCGCCGCCCCCATCAGCGGCCGCTTGCCGGGATCGCGGTCGCCGCCGGCGCCGATCACGACACTAAGCCGGCCGGCCGAATGCAGCCGCAACGCCATCAACAACCGGGCCAACGCATCCGGCGTATGGGCAAAATCGACGTAAACGGCGGCTTGGTTCGGCAATCGCGCCGCCAGTTCCATCCGGCCGCGCACGCCATCCAGGCCGGGCAGCAGGTCGATCGCGTTGGCAACCCCGGTGGCACGCGCCAGGCCGGCGGCGAGCAAGGCGTTGTCGGCCTGGAACAGCCCGGCGAGCGGCAAATGCAGGCTGCACAGCCCGCCATCGACGCGCAGCTCCAACGCCTGCCCGTCGGGCAGCGCGGTGGCGCGCAGCAGCCTGATATCGTCGCCGCCGACGCCAACCCGTTGCAGCTTCAGGCCGCGCGCGGCGGCGATGGCGGCCAGGGCGGCAAACGTTTCCCCGTCCAGGCTGCCGCTGGCGAAGGCCGGCGCACCTGGCGGCAGCAATTCGCCGAACAGCCGCAGCTTGGCCGCGCGGTAGGCCGTCATGTCCCGGTGGTAGTCGAGATGGTCGCGGGTAAGGTTGGTGAAGGCGCCGGCAGCCAGCCGCAACCCGTCCAGCCGGTTCTGGTCCAGCCCGTGCGAGGATGCTTCCACCGCGACATCGGCAACGCCGTCGCGGGCCAGGCCAGCCATGATGCTGGCGAGTTCGACCGGGTCCGGCGTGGTCAGCCCGCTGCCCGCGGCGGCGTCTGGCGCGATCAGGCCGAGCGTGCCAAGGCTGGCGGCGCGGCGGCCGGCGGCGGCCCAAAGCTGGCGGGTGAATTCGGCGGTACTGGTTTTGCCGTTGGTGCCGGTAACCGCAACGATATGATCCGGCTGCGGGCCGGCCAGTTCGGTGGCAAGCCGCGCCAGCGCGCGGCGCGGGTTGGCATCGATCAGCAGCGGCACCGCGATGCCGGCCGGCAGAATCGTGCCGGGCGCCGCCAGCACGGCGATCGCCCCGCGCGCGACCGCATCAGCAATGAAGGCGCGGCCATCGGCCTGCGTGCCGGCCAGCGCGACGAACACCATCCCCGGGCCAATGCGGCGGCTATCAGCGCTGACCCCAGTCAGGCC
>JAYTQP010000391.1:0-2048 GCA_043746675.1 Rhodospirillales bacterium
GGATGACCCACCTGCAATGGTGCTGGACCGGCTTTACGCGGTGATCGAAAGCCGCCGCAACGCCGACCCGATGCTGAGCCACTCGGCCCGCATGCTGTCGCGCGGGACCGCGAAGGTGGCGCAAAAATTCGGCGAAGAAGCGGTCGAATGCCTGATCGAGGCGGTGGCCGGCAACCGTAACGCCCTGGTCGGCGAAAGTGCGGATGTGCTCTACCATCTGCTGCTGCTATGGGTGGATGCGGGGGTGAAACCGAACGATGTGTGGGCGGAGCTGGAACATCGCGAAGGCATTTCCGGCATCACCGAAAAAGCCAGCCGGGTGCTGCCGTTGAAGCTGGCGCGCACCGCCAAGATCCCGTAACCCAAACTGGAGAAAGCGATGCCGGTGAAAGGGGTGGGCACCTATGACCCACAGAACGTGTTCGCGAAAATCCTGCGTGGGGAAATTCCCTGCCGCAAGCAGTTCGAAAACGAATGGGCGCTGGCGTTTCACGACATCGCCCCGCAGGCGCCGCTGCATGTGCTGGTGATCCCGCGTGGCGCGTATATCTCGATGGCCGATTTCACCGCCAACGCGCGCGACGCCGAAATCGCCGGCTTCATCCGCGCAGTCGGCACGGTGGCGCGCGATCTCGGGCTGGAGGCGCCGGGCTATCGGCTGCTGGCCAATATCGGCGAACATTCCGGGCAGGAAGTGCCGCATCTGCACGTGCATTTGTTCGGCGGCCGCCCGCTGGGGCCGATGCTGGCACCGGCCTGACCGTTCGCCGTCAAAAAAATCATTCATCAGGGGAGAATACCAATGGCCCATCGCAACGCCGGCATCCATCGCATCATGGTTGGCGACATCGCCATCACCGCGCTCAACGACGGCATGTTCGACGCCGGCACCGGCGTGCTGGCCGGCATCGCGCCGGCCGAGGCGGAGCGGCTGGAGGTGGCCGCGTTCCGCAAACTCCCGCCCCGGATCACGGTTTCCGCGTTTCTGCTCGAAATCGGTGACAGGAAGATCCTGATCGACACCGGCTGCGCGGCCGCCTTCGGCCCGGCCATGGGCTTCATGCTGCCGGCGCTCACCAGCCTGGGCATCGCACCGGCCGATGTCAGCGGCGTGCTGGTGACCCATGCCCATATCGATCATGTCAGCGGGCTGATCGACGATGCCGGCGCGGCGCGGTTTGCGAACGCGGAAATTATCATCAACGAGGCCGAAACCGCGTTCTGGCTGAACCCGGAGATCGCCGCCAAGGCGCCGGACGCCGCCAAGGGCAGCTTCGATCTCGCCGCCAAATGCCTGGCCCCGTATGCCGATCGCACCCGCACGCTGAAACACGGCGCCAGCGCCATGCCAGGCGTAACCTTGCAGCATCTGCCCGGCCATACGCCGGGCCATAGCGGCTGGATTATCGCCTCTGGCAGCGACAGTCTGCTGGTCTGGGGCGATGTGGTGCATTTGCCCGGCATCCAGTTCGCCAACCCCGAAGCCGGCATGGTGTTCGACACCGATGCCGACCAGGCCCGTGCCAGCCGCCGCAAAACCTTCGACATGGCGGCGACCGACCGGCTCCGCGTCGCCGGCATGCATCTGGATTTCCCCTGCTTCGGGCATGTGGCGAAGGCGAGCACGGGCTATGCGTTCGTGCCGGATGTCTGGCTGGCGTAACCACTTGGCGTTGCGCGTGATCGGCGATTGCCGAATACTGGCGGCCTTGCGACGCCGGGGAGGCATCAATGTCGTTTTATAAAGCCATGCACTGCGAAAACGTCACAATCAAAGGCGACAACGGCACGCCGATCACCGCCTACGTCGCCAGGCCCGCCGGCCCCGGCCCATTCCCGGCGATCGTTCTGATCCACCATGTTCCCGGCTGGAGCGAGCACTACATCGAGAACACCCGCCACTTCGCCCATCACGGCTACCTCGCCATCTGCGCCAATCTTTACCAACGCGAGGGCGGCGGCAGCGATGGCAATCCGGACGACGTTGCCGCCAAGGTGCGCGCCGAGGGCGGCATCGCCGACCGCCAGATGGTCGGCGATACCGAAGC
>JAYTQP010000392.1:0-3044 GCA_043746675.1 Rhodospirillales bacterium
GCGCGCGACCCGTTCGGCCAGACCGTGATCGCGGTTACCGACGAGCTTTCCGCGACCGATGACAAGACCATCCAGTTCAAGCTGAAGAAGAAATTCGCGCTGCTGCCCGACGCGCTCGGCAAATCGGCGTCCAACGCCTGCTTCATCATGCCCGAACGCCTGGCGATGACCGATCCGTTCAAGCAGGTCACCGAGATGGTGGGCAGCGGTCCGTTCAAGTTCAAACCCGACGAGCGGGTGGTCGGCCATCTCGTGGTCTACGAACGCAACGCTGCCTACGTGCCGCGCGCCACCGGCGCCTCGGACTGGACCGCGGGTCCGAAAATCGTGCATTTCGACCGGGTCGAATGGCACGTGAACCCCGATGGCGCGACCGCCGCCGCCGCGCTGCAGACCGGTGAGGTCGATTGGTGGGAAAATCCGACCAACGACCTGCTGCCGGTGCTGCGCAAGGCGGGAGCGACGATCGCCATGCCCGACCCGACCGGATTGATCGGCTGCATGCGCTTCAACCAGTTGCAGCCGCCGTTCGATAATCCCGCCATGCGCCGCGCGATCATCGGCGCGGTCAGCCAGCAGGATTTCAACGACGCCATTGCCGGCGACGATCCGGCCTTGTCGCGCACCGGGGTCGGGTTTTTCTGCCCAGGCACGCCCTATGCCTCCGATGCCGGGCTGGAACCGCTGAAGGGTAAGCGCGACTATGACCAGGTCAAGCGCGATCTCGCCGCCGCCGGCTACAAGGGCGAGAAGATCGTCTTCCTCGCCCCGTCGGATATCAATGTGCTGAAGATGCAGGGCGATATCGCCGGCGATATGCTCAAGCGGGCCGGGCTGAACGTGGATGTGCAGGTGATGGACTGGGGCAGCGTGATCGGGCGACGGGTGAACAAGGGGCCGATCGACAAAGGCGGCTGGAACATCGCCTGCACGTTCTGGGGCGGCGCCGATCATTTGAACCCGGCCGGCCATCCCTTCCTGCGTGGAAACGGCGAAGCGGGCGGCGTTTGGGGCTGGCCCAAAAGTGCGAAAATCGAGGCGTTGCGCAATAGCTGGTTCGACGCCCCGGACCTGGCCGCGGCGAAGGCGATCGCAGGCGAGCTGCAGCGCCAGGCGATGCTCGATGTGCCCTATATTCCGCTCGGCCAGGTGCTCGGCTCGACCGCCTATGCCAAGAACATCACCGGCGTGCCGAGCGGGTTCGCCATGTTCTGGGGTGTGAAGAAGGGCTAGCCCGCCTTTTTGACCAAACGCCCACGTCAGGAGTAGCGGCGCATGTTCGCCTACATCGTCCGTCGCGTCGTCGCCACCATCCCGGTGGTGGCGATCGTCGCATTGTTCATCTTCAGCCTGCTGTATTTCGCCCCCGGCGATCCGGCCGCGATCATCGCCGGTGACCAGGCGACGCCCGCCGACGTGGAGCGCATCCGCGCATCGCTCGGGCTGGACCGGCCGTTCCTGGTGCGCTTCATCGAATGGTCGTGGCGGGTCCTGCACGGCGATCTCGGGGTTTCCATCTTCACCAATTTGCCGGTCACCAAAATGATCGGGCAGCGGGTCGAGCCAACCTTGTCGCTGATGCTGCTCACGCTGACGCTGGCGATTTCGGTCGCCATTCCGCTCGGCGTGCTGGCGGCCTGGAAACAGGGCACCTGGATCGATCGCGGGGTGATGATGCTGGCGGTATCCGGCTTCTCGGTGCCGGTGTTCGTGGTTGGCTATATTCTCGCCTACGTCTTCGCGCTGCAACTCGATTGGCTGCCGGTGCAGGGCTACACGCCGTTCGCGCTGGATGATCCCTGGCCCTGGCTGCGCAATCTCATCCTGCCCTCGCTGGCGCTTGGCCTGGCCTTCATCGCCTTGATCGCCCGAATAACGCGGGCCACGATGTTGGAAGTGCTGAGCCAGGATTACATCCGCACCGCCAAGGCCAAAGGGGTCGGTCAGCGGCCGATCCTGTTCCTGCACGCGCTGAAGAACGCCGCGGTGCCGATCGTGACCATCATCGGCATCGGTTTCGCCGGCCTGATCGGCGGCGCGGTGGTTACCGAAAGCGTGTTCGCCATTCCCGGCGTCGGCCGCCTGGTGGTCGATGCGATCCTGCGGCGCGACTACCCGATCATCCAGGGCGTCGTGCTGATCCTGAGCTTCGTCTATGTTCTGGTGAACCTGGGCGTCGATCTTCTCTACACCGTGTTCGACCCGAGGATCCGATACTAATGTCCGCCACGAGCCTCCATGCCAACACCGCCGCCCCGAACCTGCCCGAGGTGCTGCCGCCACGGCGCGCGCGCGGCAAAATTGCCATGTTCGCCTACCGCCATCCCAGCATCTTCGCCGGCGGGGTGATGGTGGCGCTGATCGTGGCCAGCGCGATTTTCGCGCCGCTGCTCGGCACCGTGGACCCAACCGCGCTGGCCCCGGCCAAGCGGCTGCGGCTGCCGTCGGAACTTTATTGGTTCGGCACCGATATGCTCGGCCGCGACATCTATTCGCGCGTGCTCTACGGCACCCGGGTGTCGTTGGAGGTCGGCGTCTCGGTTGCCTTCTTCGCCTCGATCATCGGCATGTTCATCGGCCTTACCTCCGGCTTCATCCGGGCGCTGGATGCGGTGGTGATGCGGGTGATGGATGGGTTGATGTCGATCCCCGGCATCCTGCTGGCAATCGCCCTGATGGCGCTCACCCGTGGCAGCGTGCAGAACGTGATCATCGCCATCACCGTCACCGAGGTGCCGCGCATGTGCCGGCTGGTGCGCGGCGTGGTGCTGTCGCTGCGCGAACAACCCTATGTGGAAGCCGCCGTCGCCGCCGGCACCCGGGTGCCGAAAATAATCTGGAAACATATCCTGCCGAACACGCTCGCACCGATCACGGTGCAGGCGACCTTCGTCTGCGCCTCGGCAATGATCACCGAAGCCACCTTGTCCTTCATCGGCGCCGGCACCCCGCCGACCATCCCGAGCTGGGGCAACATCATGGCCGAAGGCCGCGCGCTGTGGCAGGTCAAGCCGTTCATCGTGCTGTTTCCGGCGCTGTTCCTG
>JAYTQP010000393.1:0-2849 GCA_043746675.1 Rhodospirillales bacterium
CCATCGACGTGCTTTTCGACCAGGCCCTTGATGTCGAAATTGCGGATTTCGTGCAGCGTGTCCTTGAGGTCGCCGAGGTCGGCGTCCTTCACCATTTCATCGACGTGGGACTGGAATTCCCCCGCCATCCGACGCGCCTTCTTGATCATCGCGGTGACCGCCTTGACCGCGACCGGCAGGTCTTTCGGGCCGATCAGCACCAACGCGACCACCCCGATCAGGGCGACCTCGCTCATACTGAAGTCAAACATTGGCGTGCCTGGTCATGCTGGCTCGAAGGGCTCCGGAATGGGTCGCTGGTGAGACCGGGTTGCTAGCAGGAAACCGGTTCGGGTGGAAATTCTGGCGTTACCTGGGCATTCGGAGCGTGCGCGGGATGCACCGCCATCGGCTCCACCAGCAGATCGCCGCGCGGCGGCAATTCGCGCAGATCGTTCAGCCCGAACTGGGCCAGAAATTGCGGCGTGGTGCCCCATAAGGTTGGGCGGCCCGGCGATTCCTTGCGACCTTTCGGGGCTACCAGATCGGCCTCCAGCAAACTGTCCAAGGTTGTCTGGCCGAGCGCGGCGCCACGGATTTCCTCGATCTCGGGGCGGGTGATCGGCTGGTGGTAGGCGATGATGGCAAGCGTTTCCATCGCCACCCGTGGCAGCCGGCGGGGAACCTGGATTACCCGTTTCAGGCGCGGGGCGAGGTCGGCGGCGGTGCGAAACTGCCAGCCGGCGGCAACGCCCACCAGTTCCACGCCGCGCCCGGCGTAGCGTTGTCGTAGGGCTGCGATCACCGCCTCCGCGTCGCACTCGTTCGCCAGCAACTGGCTCAACTGGCGCGGGCTGGTGGGCGCGGTGGCGGCAAAGATCAGCGCTTCGGCCAGCCGGACCTGTTCCTCGAAATCGAAGCCATCCGGCGGCGGGCTTAGGTCAGACATCGTTGGCCACCTGGGGGATGCCCTGGCGCAGCAGGATCGGGCCGAAGGCGGCATCCTGGCGCAGGCGCAGCGCGCCGTCGCGGGCCATTTCCAGGCTGGCGAGCAAGGTGCTGGCCAGGGCTGCGCGGCGTTCGGTCGGCGATCCGATATTGTCCGGCAGGAAGGCGTCCAGGTTCGACCAGTCCGGGATGCTGCCGAGCAGCCGGGCCAGTCGGCCGAGCGCGTCCTTCACCGTCCAGAGCGTGAGCGGCTGGGGCCGGTAGCGCTGCCGGGTGCCGCCGCGTCTGATGGCGCCGAGATAGGCGCGCAGCAGCCCCGGCACATCGAGCGCCAGCCGCGACCGATCGGTTTCGGTGAGGTCCTCCGGCGCGCCGCGCGCCCATAAATCCTGCCCGAGTTGTGCCCGTCCGCCGAGCCAGATCGCGCCCGCCCGCATCGCCTGCAAATCCCGCAAGCGCGCCGCCAGTACCTCGGCGGCGGCTTCGCCTTCCTCGGCCGCCGCGCTGCCGCTGGGCAGCAGCAGGCGCGATTTCAGCCAGGCCAGCCAGGCCGCCATCACCAGCCAGTCCGCCGCGATTTCCAGCCGCACCCGGCGCGCCCCTTCGACCACGGCGAGGAACTGATCGACCAGGGCGACGATGGAGATCCGCGCCAGATCGACCTTCTGGCCGCGCGCCAGCTCCAGCAGCAGGTCCAGCGGCCCCGCGAACCCTTCGAGCCGCAGCAACAGCGAGCCCGGCGGGTCAGACATCGATGCCGTCCGCCGCGGCGCTGCCATGGCCGGACAGGAACAGCACCGTCCGGATCGCCCAGGGCAGCACCCGGCCCAGCGTGTCGCCGACCGGGTCGAAGCGGATGCCGTAATGGGCGAGGAATTGCGGCAGCAGAAACACCATCAACAGCACGACGGCAATGCCGGCGCGCTCCATCCGCGCCCATACCCGGGCAAGCGGCAGCGGCAGCAGCCCGACGGCAATGCGCCCGCCATCCAGCGGCGGGATCGGCAGCAGGTTGAACAAGCCCAGCACGAGGTTGGACATGATGAAATAGCCGACAAAGCCATC
The DNA here is from genome assembly GCA_043746675.1 of Rhodospirillales bacterium. Taxonomy (GTDB): domain Bacteria; phylum Pseudomonadota; class Alphaproteobacteria; order Acetobacterales; family Acetobacteraceae; genus CAITOL01. Next base: position 1,993 of record JAYTQP010000393.1, read on the forward strand.
CAGGATTTGCGCGCTGGCATGATCCATCCAGGGGATCAGATGCAGCGCCAGGCCGGCCAGCCAGGCGAGCAGGAAGTTCATCGCCGGTCCGGCCGCCGCTACCCAGGCCATGCCGACGCGGGGATTGCGGAACCGCGTCGCCGCCACCGGCACCGGCTTGGCCCAGCCGAACATGAAATTCACGTGCCCGATGGTGAGCAACTGGCTGATCAGCAGGAAGCCGGGCAGCAGCACGGTGCCGACCCGATCGACATGCGCCAGCGGGTTCAGCGACAGCCGCCCCATCCGCCGCGCGGTGTCGTCGCCCAGCGCCAAAGCGGCGTAGCCGTGGGCGGCTTCGTGCAAGGTTATTGCCAGCACGGCGGCGACCAGTGCTTCTGCGATCTCGATCAAGACATTAATTCTTTCCGTTCGGCAGCCAATATAGCGGGGTCTAGCGCCAAACGCCGTCCGCTGGCGAGCGCCCGCGCCTGCGCCAGCCGCGCTGTGGCGGCTGCGGTCAGCCCCGGCACCGCCGCCAGCACATCAGATGTGCCCGCCAGGTCGCCGGGGCAATAGAGCGCGATGTCGCAGCCGGCCGACAGGGCGCCGACCGCGCGGGACGCCGGCGAGCCGCTCAGGGCCTGCATCGCCAGATCGTCTGATACCAGCACGCCCTGGTAGTCGATCCGGCCGCGAACGATGGTGGCGATGATGGTTTTCGACAAAGTGGCGGGAAATTCGACATCCCACAGCGGATAGCGGATATGTGCGGTCATCATCCAGGGCAGATCGCGATTGCGGCCGAACGGAAGCAGATCGGCATCGAGGTCGTTATCCTGCACGACCGGCAGGGCCAGATGGCTGTCCAGCAGCGC
>JAYTQP010000394.1:0-3023 GCA_043746675.1 Rhodospirillales bacterium
GTGCGCGACAATCTGATCGCCGCCGGGCAGGAATTTGGCGGCAGTAAGTTCAGCCGCCTGTTCGCCGCCCCCGATGCCGGGCTGGGATCGCGCGCCGACGACATCATCGCGCTGTTCCGCATCGGCCATGTCGCCCACCTCGCCGCCGGCGGGCTGTCCTACGGCCAGCAGAAGCTGGTCGATATCGCCATGGCCTTCATGAGCCGGCCGCGGCTGGTACTGTTGGACGAACCCTGCGCCGGGGTGAACCCCGCTTTGATCGACCAGCTCACTGGCCTGCTGCGCCAAGTCAACCGCGAAACTGGCGCGACCTTCGTGGTGATCGAGCACAACATGGATTTCGTGATGAACCTCTGTTCGCGGGTGATCTGCATGGCGCAAGGCCGCATCCTCGCCGAGGGTCTGCCGGCGGCGGTGCAGGCCAACCAGGCGGTGCTGGAGGCTTATCTTGGCGCCTGACCTAATCCGCTTCGATGCCGTGGTCGCCGGCTACGGCGCCCTGACCATCCTGAACGAATTGTCGTTCGCGGTGCGCGCGGGCGAGATTACCTTGCTGATCGGCCCGAACGGCGCCGGCAAATCGACGGTGCTGAAAGCCCTGTTCGGCCTGCTCGCCCCCCGTGGCGGCGAAATTCATTGCAAAGGCCGTCCGGTCGGCGGCTTTTCTCCGGCGGCGATGCTGCGCGCGGGAGTCGCCTTCGTGCCGCAGGGCCGCAACCTGTTTCCGTCGCTCTCGGTGCGGCATAACCTGGAACTTGGCGCCATCACTCTGCCGGCGGCCGACCGCCGTGCCCGCTTCGCGGAAGCGCTCGCCCGTTTCCCCGGCCTGCAATCGCGCATCGACAATCAGGCGTCCACGCTATCCGGCGGCGAACAGAAACAATTGGAAATCGCCCGCGCGCTGCAATTGCGGCCGGATGTGCTGCTGATCGACGAACCCTCGATCGGCCTGTCGCCGATCGTCAACCAGCAGGTTTTCGCGCTGCTGCGCGCCTTGGCCGACGGCGGCACAACCATCCTGATGGTGGAACAGAATGTGCGCGCAGCCCTGGCGGTGTCGGACCGGGTGCTGCTGCTGGAAGGCGGCCGGCTGATGCTGGACAGTCCGGCCGACACGCTGCTTGCCGATCCGGACCTGAACCGCGTATTCCTCGGCAAGGCCGTGGCGGCGCAGTGATGCCATCCCGCGATCTCAACCATACTACCAACAAGAAACCTGGAGGACCACCATGATTTCCCGCCGCACCACTCTGCTGCTCAGCGCTGCCTTGGTTGCCACCCCGACCGCGGGCTTCGCCGCCGACGACATCAAGATTATCGACAATGTCGAACTGTCCGGCACCGGCGTCACCTCCGGCAGCATGTGGCAGCACGGCGTGGACCTCGCGGTGAAGGAAGTGAACGCCGCCGGCGGCATTCTCGGCCGCAAGATCGCCATCACCCACCAGGACAATCAGAGCCAGGCGCAGATCGCCAAGGCGGTTGCCATCAAAGCGGTGGACGACGAACCCTATATCTTGCTCGGGCCGATTTTCTCGGGCAGCGTGAACGTTTCGATGGCGGTCGGAGAAGCGGCGGAAATTCCCAGCATCATCGGTGGGGAAGCCGCCAACCTGACCCAGCAGGGCATGAAATATCTGTTCCGCACTTCGTTCAGCCAAAGCGCGGCAATGCCGAAAGTGGCCAACTACTTCCAGGCGCAGGGCTATAAGTCCGTCGCCATAGTCTGGATCGCCAATGATTTCGGCAAGGGCGGGCGGGATACCATCGTTAAGGAACTGGCGGCGCGCAACATCAAGGTGGTCGCCGATATTTCCACCGAACCCGGCCAGATCGATTATTCCGCTGTCGTGGTGAACGTCGCCAAGGCGCCGGCGGACGTGTTGTTCGTCTACCTGAACGAAGAAGAAAGCGCGCGCTTTCTGATCGCTTTGCGCAAGCTCGGCTATTCCAAGCCTGTCGTGGGCGAAACCGTGCTGGCCAGCCAGCGGGTGATCGAACTCGCCGGGCCGGCCGCCAACGGGGTGAAGGCGCATGTCGGCCTCAGCGTCGATGCGCCCAATCCGCTGGTGCAGGACTATGGCCGCAAGTTCAAAGCCGCCTACGGTATCAACAGCGACCATAACGGCATCAAGGGCTACACCGCGATTTATCTGATCAAGGCGGTGACCGAGAAGATGGGCAAGTTCGATCGCAAACTGTTTGCCAAAACCCTGCATGGTGCCAGCTTCAGCGCCAAGCAGTATCCGGGCCTGCTGATGGATGTCAGCTTCGACGGCAATGGTGACCTCGATCGCGAGAGCTACCTGGCCGAAGTGAAGGACGGCAAGCAGGTGATTACCGCGACCTTGCCGCCGCTCGGGAAAAAATAACCCTCAGGCCCCAAGGCACGCCATTGATACAAGGAAGCGGATAAAAGTTTTTTGGTTCTTCTTTCAAAAAAGAACCGCTTAGACTGAGAGAAGCGCGTCTTTTTGCAAAAAGAAGCAAAAACTTTTATCCGAAAGAAAGCGTATCGATGGCCGACCTTAAAAAGTACCGTGCGGCTGGGTTGATTGGCAATCCGGTGTTCCAGTCGCGCTCCCCGAAAATCCATCGTTACTGGATCGATCGGCACGATATCGCCGGGGATTACGTGTTGATGCCGGTTCAGCCCGAGAATCTTCGGGCCGCCCTGCGCGGGCTGGTGGCGCTTGGGTTCGCAGGCTGCAACGTAACCATCCCGCACAAGGAAGCGGCGGCGAAGCTGGTGGATCGGCTGGATGCGACGGCACAACGGATGGGCGCGATCAACCTTGTGGTGGTGGAGCCGGACGGTTCGCTGTCCGGCTACAACAAGGATGGCTACGGGTTCATGCAGAACCTGATCGATGGCAAAAGCAACTTCCAGGCGGCAACCGGCCCGGCGGTGGTGCTGGGCGCCGGCGGCGGCGCGCGCAGCGTCGTGGTCAGCCTGCTGGAAGCCGGCGCCCCGGAAATCCGTCTGCTCAACCGCACGCGGGCGCGGGCGGAACGGTTGCAGG
>JAYTQP010000395.1:0-4929 GCA_043746675.1 Rhodospirillales bacterium
GGCAGGCAGGCGGCATCCCAGGTGATGTTGAGCGCGGTTTCCATGTTCGCCGCCAGCACCGCGCGATCGGTCGGCACCGCATCCGGCACCGGCAGGCAGTGCGCGGCGGGCACCCGGAAGCGATCCTGATGCGGATGCAGCACGAACACCCGACGACCATCCGCAGTCTGCCCGACGGCGCAGTAGCCATATTTCACCGGAAACGGGAAATCGCCGCCCATCAGCGGGGCGCGCATCGCATCGTACTGGCCCGGCGGCACGCGACCGGCGAACACCAAAGCCTCCGTCCCGCGCGAAACGCCGCTGGCCAAGGTGGTCACCAGCACGCCGGCCTGGGGCAAAATCTCGTCGCGCAACGCGCCCAGCCCCACCGCCACGGTCCAGAACGCCGTCGCCTGCATCAGGTATGCCCCAAGGGCACATCGAGCAGCAGATCCTGCCCGAGCCGATGGACCGACCAATCCACCCGCTGCCCCTGCTTCGGATCGTCCACCCCCGGCAAGGTAAAGGCCGGGATGCCGGCGCCCAGCAGCAGTGGCGCAATGGTCACGTGCAGCCGGTCGAGCAGGCCGGCGGCGAGGAAACGCGACACTGTGATCCCGCCGCCTTCGACAAACACCCGTTTCAGGCCCCGCTGCCGCAGCGCCGCCAGCACCGCCGGCAGATCGAGCCCGCTGCCCGGCAGGCGTGGCAAACGCAGCACGTCCGCCCGGCCGAGATGATCCGGGCCATCGGCATCTTCGGCGCACAGCAGCAAAGTCGGCAGCCCGTCGGTGAACACCCGATGTTCGGCTGCGAGGCGGCGGTTGCTGTCGATCACCACCCGCATTGGCGACGGGCCGGGGCAAAGCCGGGTGGTCAGCAGCGGATCGTCGGCATGGATGGTGCCGGCGCCGACCAGCACGGCGTCGAACATCGAGCGCAGCCGGTGGGTGTGCAAAATATCGTCCGGCCCGGAAATCCAGAAGGATTTGCCCGCTGTGGTGGCGATCTGACCATCCAACGTCTGGGCGATCCGGCCGAGCACGAAACAGCCGTCCCGCGCGGTGGGCGCGGCCAGCAGCGGCGCATAGGGACCGGCCGGGTCCAGCCCGGCCAGATCGCCGGCCAACACGCGCCGCCATGCTGCATCGTCCGGCCTGAAACCCGGAGATTCAGCGCGAGTGGTTTTGTCGGAAAAATCGGGGCGAACGACTTGCATCGCGCATGATGGGTATCACGCTCGCGCCGAAAGCGCCACTGCCGAGGGCGACCAGGAGCGGGCCGGCCGGCCGTCGGCGGCATAATTATGCACGTTGGCGATTGCCGCCCGCGCCCGTGGCACGGCGCGCGCAAGGCTGGCGATCACCCTGCCCTGCACCACCATTGCGCGTTCGAGCAGCCGTTTGTTCTCTGCCGATAATTCCCCCAGTTCACCGGCCAGTTGGCGCAGTTGGGTGCGCGAGATGCCGTGCAATTCGTTCGCCAGGGTGCGGGCCTGGGCGGCCATGAAGGCCTGGCCGTGCAACTGCTTGCGTTCCAGCAGCAGCACCGCGGTTCTGAAATCGAGTGCCGCCAGCGCCGCATTTTCGGACTTGATGGTTGCCGCGAGATCGGCCGCCGCGCTGACGATATCGGGTTCGGTCGGTTTGCTCATGGGTTTGGCTTCTCTGATTGCAGTTCTTGCATCCGCAGCATCTGCTGGAATACCGGCATCGCCAGCCCCAGCCCCCCAGCGACCGCCATCTGCTTGGCCATCGCCTGGGTTAGCATCGGCCGCCAGGTTTGTTCGGCTGCGCCGCCACCGAACATGCCGGACCCAGAATCGACGGTCTGCATCATCGGCGCGAGAAATTCGCCGAGCGCCAGCGCCTCGAAATCCTTTGCTGCCTGCCACATCTTGCCGACGCCGGGGCGCGACAAGGTTGCCGCATCCGGTTGGGCGGTCGGCGGCGGCAGCGTCTGCACGGTCATTGAATTTGCAACTCCGCCTGCAACGCGCCGGCCGCCTTGATCGATTGCAGGATGCTGATCATGTCGCGCGGGCCGACCCCAAGCGCGTTCAGGCTCGCCACCAGATCGCGTAACGTAACGTTGGAGCGTAAAATGCCGAGCTTGCGGTCGTGGCCGTCGTCGATCTGCACGTTGGTTTTCGGCGTTACCACCGTGGCGCCGCTGGAAAACGGGCCGGGTTGGCTGACAGCGGCGGTTTCGGTTACCCGCACGGTCAGGTTGCCCTGCGCGATCGCCACTGTGCTGACCCGGACGTTGGCACCCATCACGATGGTGCCGCTGGCTTCGTCGATCACCACCACCGCCGGACTGTCGGGTTCCACCTGCAACACCTCGATCCGGGCAAGTGCATCGACGACATCGCGCCCATGCAGGTTGAGCGACACGCTGCGCGGATCGGTGGCGGTCGCGGTGCCAGCCCCCATGCTGCTATTGATCGCATCCGCCATGCGGCGCGCGGTGGTCAGATCGGGATTGCGCAGCCCAAGCCGGACGATCTCGCGACTGGCCAGCTTGAAGCCGACCTCGCGCTCTACACTCGCGCCATTGGCAATCCGTGCGGCTGTCGGTACGCCCTTGGTGACGGAGGCCGCTGCCCCGTGGGCCGCCACCGCGCCGGTTACCAACGAACCCTGGCCAACCGCATACACTTCCCCGTCGGCGGCCAGCAACGGCGTGACCAGCAAGGTGCCGCCGGTCAGGTTGGACGCATCACCCAAGGCAGAGACCGAAATATCGATCCGGCTGCCGGTGCGGGCGAAGGCCGGCAATTCCGCCGTTACCATGACCGCGGCGACGTTCTTGGTTTGCAGCTTGGCTTCCTGGTCGCGCGTGTTGACGCCGAGCCGTTCCAACATGCCGATCAGTGACTGGCGGGTGAAAACCGCCGAGTCCAGCTTGTCGCCGGTGCCGTTCAACCCCACCACCAGCCCGTAACCCACCAGTTGGTTGCTGCGCACGCCCTCCATATCGGCAATGTCCTTGATCCGCACCTGTGCCTGGGCGGTGACGGCCAGCAGCGCCATCGGCAATGCCGCCAGCATCCGGCGCAGAAAGCCGCCCCCCGAAAACAACCGCGCCGCACTGTCGATCAACCCGATATCAACCATTGCCGTGGATATTCCCTGGCTATGAAGCGACATCGCCCCACACATCGCACTGCAACCACCATGCCAACTAACCTGGCGCAGGTTTCCGCGCCCGCCACCCGCGCGCCCCTCGGCAAATTCTGCCGGGCGGCAGGAACTGTTCCCCCATGCTGATCGTAACTGGCGCCGGCGCGCTGGGTCCGCTGGCCCGCAAGCCGGCCAAACAGGCGGGCATTTCATCCGGCTTCCACCTGCCCGAAGCCGGGGCCATCCCCGAAGCCGCAGCCCCCGACCCGGCCACCCCGCCGACCCGACCGCCCGACCACACTGCGATCCGCGATCGCGCTGCCCGCCGGCATGGCAGCGAGCTGCTCGACATTCTGGCCGAACTGCAACGCGATCTGCTCGCCGATCGCGACACCGAAACCCGCATCGACCACCTCGCCAACCTTGTTCAAACCCTGCCGGACGCCGCCAGCCCGGACCTGCGCGCCACCATCCGCGCCATCGCCGCCCGCGCTGCGGTCGAACTCGCCCGCCGCGACTGCGCCCACCTCGCGGCAAATTCGCCAGCGGGGACTGCAAAAAACGCATGACCGGCGTCACCACAATGTCATGCGATAACCCCGCGAACCCCTTGGCGGGCTTGGATAGCACGGTTATAAGCCGGCCGGACTGGCCGGTACGGGGGGTCGAATGGTTCGCACCTTCCGGTGCCGCAGGCGCCTCCCCTTGGGATTTCGGCCTAAATCGACGCGGGACCGTAACCGATGATGGTCACTCTGCCTTCAGATTACCGGCCTTCCGATAGCGAAGAGTTCATGAACGAGCTGCACGTGGAATATTTTCGCCAGAAACTGCTGCGCTGGCGCAGTGACCTGCTGCGCGACGCTGATGGCACCCTCGCCAGCCTGTCCGAAGGCGGCATCCTGGAGGCCGATCTTACCGATCGCGCCAGCGTCGAAACCGATCGTGCACTCGAACTGCGCACGCGCGATCGCGCTCGCAAACTGATCAATAAAATTGACCAAGCGCTCACCCGGATTGAAAACGGCAGCTACGGCTACTGCGAAGAAACCGACGAACCGATCGGTTTGCGCCGTCTCGAAGCGCGCCCGATTGCCACCATGTCAATCGAAGCCCAGGAACGCCACGAGAAGATGGAACGCGTGTATCGGGACGAATAGGCGGGAAGGAAGCAAGGCGGGGGCGCTGCCCCTCGACCCCGCAAGGGCAGCGCCCTGGCCTTGCTTCCTTCCCGCCCCATCCGTCCCGGCCTCGCATTCCGTTCTGGGGTGGTCGATTTCGTTCTGATATCGTAACGAATTGGACATGCGTCGGCGCGGCGGGTCAGGTCGGTTTTTCGAATTTTGCTGCTATTGGCGCCGCTTGATCGAGGGCGGTAGTCGTATTCATAGCGGTACCTGGGACCGGTGTCGGGTGGTTTTCCGGCAGCGTGGGTTTGGGCGTTTCCGGTTCGAGGATTGGGTTTACCGGTTCGAGGGTTTTGAGCGCCAGCATGCGGGTGATCGGGCGCAGCACGCGCCGTGCGCGCGGGCAGGCGGCGACCAAAGCGAGGATTTCCGGGCGGCGGAAGATATGTTCGAGATGGCCGGCATAGCCGGCGGCTTGCCAGCCGAGCGCCCAAATCAGCCAGCCGAATTTCTGCGGCAACGCTGGGGCGATGGTGGCGCGCGTGCGTGGCGGCTGACCGGCGCGGGAGGCGTGCCGGCGCGGCGGGGCGATGCCGAGTTCGAGGGCGCGCTTGAGGCGGCGGTGGATGCGGTTGAGGCGCTTCCAGAGCGGGGTTATCAGCGGGAGAAGATGGGGGATCCGGAGGAAGCGGGTG
>JAYTQP010000396.1:0-3021 GCA_043746675.1 Rhodospirillales bacterium
CGCCGCCATGATGCTGGGACATCATGGCAAGGACCCGACGCTCCCAGTCGCAAAAAGCACCGCCGGGCCGACCCGGCAGACGTCTCGAACGGACACTGAGATCGACAATAGCTCAGTTGCAAATCCAACCCATCAAACGGTCAAAAAAGGCTCCAAATGTCACTCAAAACCGGGATTTTGAATTGCTGGGACCTGGGGAGGTAAGCGAGGAAGGCGGGGGCGCTGCCCCTCGACCCTGCCTTCCTTGCTTACCTCCCCACCCTCAGTTCGACGCTTGGCAAGGCGGCCGTGCGGGCGCAGCTTCGGCGGATGGAAGACGAACTCGATTTCGATGACGATCCGGACGACGCGCCGCCGCCCGGTGGGGCGAAGAACTACATCACGCCGGCCGGGCATCAGCGTTTGCTGGATGAGTATCACGCGCTGATGAAGGTCGAGCGGCCGCACGTGGTGGAGATCGTGCATTGGGCGGCCGGCAATGGCGACCGCTCGGAGAATGGCGACTATCTCTACGGCAAGAAGCGGCTGCGCGAGATCGACCGGCGCGCGCGGTTCCTCACCAAGCGTCTGGCGATCGCTGAGATCGTCGATCCGGCGCAGCAGCCGAACCGCACCCAGGTTTTTTTTGGCGCCACGGTGACGTATGTGAACGGCCGGGACGAGGAGCGCACGATCACCATACTGGGAGTGGACGAGGCTGATCTGGCGCGCGGCGAGGTGAGCTTGCAGGCGCCGATCGCGCGCGCGCTGCTGCGCTGCCAGGTCGGCGATGTCGCGCGGCTGCAAACCCCGTCCGGGCCGGACGAAATCGAGGTGCTCGGCATCCGTTATCCCAACTAACTGGGCGCCGCGTTGCGGGACCGCTGCGGGAATTTCGTTCGGACTGAAACGGAGTGTTCCTGAACCACCCGGCTCGCTACGATGGCGGCGATTGGGAGATTTTCATGAGCCTGCTCGACCTGCCCCCGCCCGACCTCGACCCGGTGCAGATGCTGCTTGGCGCGAACCTGATCGTGCAGGCGGTGATCGGCATTCTGCTGCTGGCCTCGATCGCCAGTTGGACCATCCTGCTGGCCAAGGCGCTGGAACTGCGTGCCACCCGCCGGCAGGTCGCCGCCGCCTTGCGCGCGGCGGCGACGGCGGCGGCGCTGGACGATCTGGCGGCGACGTTGGGCGGCACGCTGGCGTTGCTGGAAGCAACCTTGTCCGAGCGGGCGATGTCCGAAGGCTTGCCGGCGGACGGCGTGCGCGATCGGGCAGCGTTGCGGCTGGCGCGGATCGAGGCCGCCACCGCCCGGCGGCTGGCGCGCGGGCTGGGCATCCTCGCCAGCATTGGCGCCTGCGCGCCCTTCATCGGCCTGTTCGGCACGGTGTGGGGCATCATGAACGCGTTCATCGGGATTTCCCGGGCGCAGACGACCACCTTAGCGGTGGTCGCCCCGGGCATCGCCGAGGCGCTGCTGGCCACCGCGGCCGGGCTGGTGGCGGCAATCCCGGCGGTGCTGATCTATAACGGCTTCAGCCGGGTGATCGCGGCGCGACGGGCCGAACTCGGCGATCTCTCGGCGGCAATCCTCGTGCTGCTGTCGCGCGACCTGGACCGCGCCCGCCCGCTTATGCAGCCTGCGCTTGCCCGGCCTGTGCTGGAGCTTCCGGTGCCGCTGCGCGACGCGGCGGAGTAGCCGGGATGGCGCTGCAAATGCCTCCCGGCGAGGACCTGCCGGAAGAACTGCACGAAATCAACGTCACGCCGTTCATCGACGTGATCCTCGTGCTGCTGATCATCTTCATGGTGGCGGCACCGTTGGCCACCGTCGATGTGGCGGTGGACCTGCCGGCGTCCACCGCAACCGCCCAGCCACGGCCGGACAAGCCGTTGTTTCTAACCTTGCGGGCGGACTTGTCGCTGCTGCTGGGGCAGACTTTGGTGGATCGCGCCGCGCTGGCGACCGCACTCGACGCGGCAACCGGGGCGGACCGCAACCAGCGGTTGTTTCTGCGCGCCGACAAGGCGGTGCCCTATGGCGCGGTGATGGCGGCGCTCGGCCTGCTGCGCAACGCCGGCTATTTGAAAATCGGGCTGGTCGGGCTGGAGGTGCCAGACACGCGATCGGGGCAGCCCACAGCGCCATGAACGCAGCCAAGGCGCGGGCGGCGCCATGAACGCAGCCAAGGCGCGGGCGGCGCCATGAACGCAGCCAAGGCGCGGGCGGCGCCATGAACGCAGCCGAGGCGCGGGCGGCGCCATGAACGCAGCCGAGGCGCGGGCGGCGCCGCGACGTTGGATCGCCTGCTTTGCGGCGGCGCTGCTGTTGCACGCCGGCGCCGGCGCGCTACTTTTGCAATACCCGATCGCTGCCCCGCCGGACGCGTTACCAGCGGTGATGATGCTCGAACTGGCGCCGCTCGCGCCCCACCCAGAACCAGCCCCCGCGCCGAAGCCGCCACCGCCGTCGCCGATCGCCCGGCCGGCCGTCCCGATGTCGAAACCGCCACCCCGCCCGCCGCCGCCACACCCCAAGGTGACAACCGCAACGCCGCCCGTTCCACCCGCCGCGCCCGCGTTATCCCCGCCCGCGCCATCCCCGCCCGCGACCGCCGCACCGGCGGCGCCTTCGGCTGCTATGATCACGTGGCAATCGCGGCTACTGGCGCAGCTCGCCCGCTACCGGCGCTATCCGATCGAAGCCCGGCGATTGCACCAGCAGGGCACGGCCTCGGTCCGCATCATCATCGGGGGCCGCGGAAACGTCATCTCGGCGCGGATCGAACATAGCGCCGGCGTGCCGTCGCTCGATGCCGAAGCGCTGGCCTTGATCGACCGCGCCCAGCCGCTGCCGCCGCCGCCGGATGCCACAGCACAAACGACCATCGAACTCGTGGTGCCATTGCGGTTTCAACTGCGTTAGCGCCGGCCCGACACCTAGATCATCATCCGTTCAAATGGCTTCATTTGAACGGATGATGATGATCGATAAAACAACATGCTAGAGTGCGTCAACCGATTCAATATGAACGGAT
>JAYTQP010000397.1:0-2674 GCA_043746675.1 Rhodospirillales bacterium
GGCAACGCGGTCGGCGGGCCACAAAGCCGGCTCGATTTCGGCGCAATATTCGCAGATCGCCAACGATTCCCACATCGCCGCGCCGCGGTGTTCCAGATACGGCACGGTGCCGCCCGGACTGACCGCCTTGATCGCCTTGGTGCTGCCGCCGGCCAGCGGGATAATGGTTTCCGCCACTTCCAGCCGCGCCAGCCGCACCGCCAGCCAGCCGCGCAGCGACCAGGATGAATAACGCCGTGTGCCGATGTAAAGCGTGCCGTCTGCCATTTGCGTGTCTCCCATTTGCGCCAGCTTGCCCGAAATCGCGCCGCGCGCGAACCGCGCCCCGATCGACATTGTGCGTCGCCGGCATCGATTATATCATTCAATGATAATCGGAGGTGGTATTTTGCCCAGCAGCTATACGCTTGGCCAGCATTTTGAAGGCTTCGTGCAGTCTCAGCTTGCGAGCGGCCGCTACAATAATGCCAGCGAAGTCATGCGCGCCGCCTTGCGATTGATGGAGGAACGCGAGCGCCACCTGGCCGCGCTCGACGGCGCGCTGGCGCGCGGGTTGGCCGAAGAAGCTGCCGGGCGGGTCGCGATTGCCGACCCGCTATTCGATGCGTTGGAAGCTAAATATTCTGAACTTGCGAAAGCGCGCGCGCGCCGGTGATAACGGTTTTTACCGAAGCCGCCAAAGCCGATTTGGTTTCTATCGGCGATTATATTGCCCAGGATAATCCGCAGCGCGCGCTCAGTTTTGTCCGCGATCTGCGCGATGTCGCGGCGCGTCTCGCCGACACGCCGACCGCCTTCGCGCTGGTGCCGCGCTATGCCAAACATGGCATACGCTGCCGCACATTCGGGCGCTATCTGATTTTCTATCGCATCGTGCCGGAGCAACTCACCATCTTGCATATTCGCCATGGCGCACGCGACTATGGCGGTCTGTTGCCGAATGACGCCTGATCCTGGCGCCTGAGTGTCCGTCCGAGAAGTCTGCCGGGTCGGTCGATCGATGAAAGAAGGGGCCGCCATGCCAGACCTGATCGCCTATATTTCCTGCGCGGAAGCCCGCCGGGTTGATGTGCTCGCGGTCGATCCGGGCGCGATGACGTTGCGCCTGCTGGCCGAGGTGGCGGTGCCCGGGCCGCCGGCGCCGGTGATGAGCATGGCGATGGCGCTGTCGGCGGATAAGCGGGTGTTGACCACGGCAATGCGGCATCCGCCCTATCCGGCTGATAGTTTCGCCATCGATCCGCGCACCGGCGTCTTGCGCCATCTCGGCAGCGGCCTGCTGCCGGAGGCGATGGCCTATATCAGCAGCGTCGCCGGCGGCCGGCATCTGCTCGGCGCGTCCTATGCGGCGTCCCTGGTGTGCAGCCTGCCTGTTATCGGCGACGTGGTGACCGGCCCGGCCAAAATCTGGCCGACGCCGGAAAAGGCGCACTGCGTCATCACCAGCCCGTGCGGGCAGTTCGCCTATGTGCCCTGCCTCGGCGGCGACGTGATCCTGCGCTTGCGGCTGGATGCGGCGAGCGGCGAACTGACCGCGCTGGAAAGCGTGCCGGTGCGCCCAGGCGCTGGGCCGCGGCATCTGCGCTTCGCGCCGTCGGCGCCGTTCGCCTACTGCGTCAATGAACTGGACGCCACGATCGATGTTTACGCGTTCGACGCCGCGCGCGGCGCGCTCGCCCATGTGCAGATGGTGCGCCAGTTACCCGAAGGCACCACCGGCCGGATCGCGGCGGCCGATCTGCATTTGACCCCGGACGGGCGCTTTCTCTATGCCAGCGAACGCATGACCAATGTGCTGACGATCTGGGCGGTCGATCCGCTCAGCGGGCAGCTTGCGGCGCTTGGCCGGGTGCCCTGCGAGGCCGGCCCGCGCGGCTTCGCGATCGATCCGTCCGGCCGCGTGCTGCTGTGCGCCGGGCAGGCTTCGCACCATGTCGGCTTGTTCGCCATCGACCCCGCCACCGGCGCCTTGCAGCAGCAGGCCCGGCTGGCGGTTGGGCGCAACCCGAACTGGATCGAGTTCTTTTTGCCGGCGGCATAGGCTGGGCCGGCTATCGCGCTACTGGGCCGCGCGCCAGCCCTCCAGCAGGATGATCCCGGCATCCAACCGTTGCTGCAAAGTGGCCATGCGCGGCGCTACCGGCAAATCCGCCTGCGCGGTGGCCGCCAGCCAATCCGCCGCCAGCGCGATCCCGGGCAGGCCCACCATCCGTGCCTGGGCGGCGAGCGTGGCGGCGCGGTCGGACAGGGCGGCATAATGGCGGCGATCGGCGAGGCCATGCCATTCAAATGCGATGCGCTCGGACAAAGCCAGGAAGGTTTCGACCCGGCTTCGCGCCGCATCCGGGTCGAGTGCTGCGAGCACGCTTCGGTCCAGCTCGGGTTCGGCGCAATCGGCCCCTGGCAACGGTTCCGCCGGCAAGGCGGCCCGCGTGATTGGCAGGCTTAGCTGAATTTCAAATCCGAACGTGCTGCCGACGCCGAGCGTGCTTTCGACGCGGATCGTCCCGCCCATGCGTTCTACCAGGCGCCGGCTGATCGCCAGCCCCAGCCCGCTGCCGCCAAAGCGGCGGGTGATCGAGCTGTCCACCTGGGTGAACTCGGTGAATAATTTGCCGATCATGTCCGGCGCGATGCCGATCCCGGTATCGGTCACCGCGAAATCGAGCCGTAC
>JAYTQP010000398.1:0-2910 GCA_043746675.1 Rhodospirillales bacterium
TTTTTTACTTCAGCGCGCCCTGGGTCATGCCGGCGATGAATTGCTTGGACAGCGCGATGTAGACCAGGGTGATCGGCAGTGCTGCCAGCATCAGGCCGGCGAATAATACGCCCCAGTCGGTGCTGTATTCACCCATGAACACGGTCAGGCCCTGCGGCAGGGTTTTGCGCGCGTCGGTGGTGATGAACACCAGCGGGAAGAAAAAATCGTTCCAGATCGGCACCGCATTCTGGATTGCCACGATCACCAGCGCCGGCCGGGCCAGCGGCAGCATCACCTGGGCCAGAATGCGCGCCTCGCTGGCGCCCTCGATCCGCGCGGATTCTTCCAGTTCGCCGGGCAAGGTGCGCAGAAAGCCGGTCATGATGAACACGCCGGACGGTAGCCCCATCGCCACATAGACCAAGATCAGGCCCAATCTTGTGTCGAGCAGCCCGAGCGCGTCCAGCTCGACGAACAGCGGGATCACCGCCAGCTTCAGCGGCACCATCAGCCCGGCCAGAAAAAACAGGAAAATCGTTGCGCTGAACGCAAACCGATAGCGCGCCAGCGCATAGGCCGCCAGGGTTCCGGCCAGCAATATCAGCAGCACCGAGGCGGTGGTGATGACCAGCGAATTGAGCAAATACTGCACGAACGCGGTTTCGTTCCAAACCCGCAGCAAATTGGCGAAATCCAGCCGCGCCGGCAGCGCGAACGGCGAGCTGAAAATCTCCGCATTGGTCTTGAACGCCGACAGCACCATCAGGCCGATGGGGAAAATCATCACGATCGCATTGACCGCCAGCACCGCCTGGATCAGGCGGTTTTTGCCGGCCTCACCGCGCAGCGCCGTCACAGTTCGATTTCACGCCGGCGCAGCAGCCGCAATGCCACCGCCGAGACGATGGCCAGAAAGGCGAACATCAGCACCGCCAGCGCCGAGCCGCGGCCGAAATCCTGCAGTCCCGCGCTGGCGCTGCCAAACGCCATTCGGTACGCATAAAGCCCCAGTACATCGGTCGCCCCGCCCGGCGAGCCGGTGGCGCCGGCCATCACATAGGGCAGTTCGAACCAGTTGAAGCTGCCGATGAAGGTGAGGGTGAAGACGATGGTGGTGGCAGGCGCCACCAGCGGCCAGATGATCCGCCGCAGCAGCACCCGGTCGCCGGCGCCGTCGAGCCGCGCCGCCTCCAGGGTTTCGGCGCCGATGCGCTGCATCCCGGCCAGAAAGATCAGCGCCGGAAAGCCGAGCCAGTGCCAGGCATTGGTGAAAATGATCGCGCCCAGCGCGGTGCTTTCATCGCCCAGCCACGGCCGGGCGGGAATGAAGACCAGCGCCAGCATGGCGTTGATCGCGCCGAACAGCGGATGGAACATCAGCTTCCACAAAAACCCGACGATTACAGCCGATAATACCACCGGCAGGAACAGGATCACCTGGTGCAGGCGGTGGCCGGGCAGGGTTTTCAGCAGCGCGAACGCCAGCAGATAGGCCACCCCGTTCTGCGCCAGCAGCAAGACCGCGAACACGATCACATTGTGCCACAGCGCCCGCAGGGTCCAGGCGCTGTACGGGGCCTCGAACAACACCGTGGCGAAATTGGCGAAGCCGACGAAGCCGGCCGGCGCCAGCCCGTTGAAACTGTAGAAGGCGTAGCGCAGGGCTGCCAGCAGCGGCAAGGTTACGAAGCCGGTCATCAGCAGCAGCGCCGGCGCCAGCAGCAGGGCGATCCAGATGCCCCGCCGCCAACGCCGTTGCAGGCGGGTCATTTATTACTTCTTCTGGAACGGCAAATAGTATTTCGCCACGCCCTGGGTCACCATGGTGCCAACCTCGGCCGCGGTCATCGTGCCGGCCATCATCTTCTGCACGCCGTCTTGCAACAGGTCGGACCCGGTCGGCGTTTCGTAGCGGAAATACACCAGCATGATGTAGGGCATCGCGGTGGCGTTCAGGCTGGCGACCTTGGCGAGCAGCGGATCGGGGTTGGTCACGCTTGAAAGCGACGAGATGTTGCCCAGCTTTTCCGCAGCCTTGGCGGCAAAGTCCGGCGTTGCCAGCCAGCGCACCAGCTTGATCGCGTCCGCCTGGTGCGCGGACTTCGCATTCACCGCGAAGCCGCTGTCGAAAAAGCGGCTGACCGGGCCGGCGCCGCTTGGCCCCGGCGGGGCAATGAAGTCCATGTTCAGCTTCGGATTGCCGCGCCGGAACGGGGCGATTTCGAAGCTGCCGCCGACAAACATCGCCGCCCGGCCGGTGGAGAATAGCTGCTGCGCGGTCGGGTAATCCACGCCGGTGAAACCGGCCGGCAGGTAGTCGCGCAGTTCGAGCAGATGCGCGGTGGCATCGACGAAGCGCTTATCCGCGAAGGTGGCTTTTCCGGCCTGCATGTCGGCGACGAAGTGCGGCCCGAGGAACGGGTTGGCGATCACTGAATGGAACACCGCATCCATCCAGGGGGTTGCCGTGCCGTTGGCGATAGGGGTGATGTTCTTCGCCTTCAGCGCCTTGCAGGCGGCGATGAAGCTGGCCCAATCGGTCGGCACGGCCACGCCGGCGGACGCGAAGATATCTTTGTTGATCAGGATGCCCAGCGTCTGCCCGGCCAGCGAGACGGCATAGACCTTGTTGTCCGCCCGCAGCGTTTCGCTGGCCAGCGCGTCGGCCGGCAGGTTCTTCAATTCGGGCACGTTGGCGCTGTCGAGCGAGACCAGATAGTTCGCCTTCGCCAGCGATTCCAGCCCGCCATAGGCGCGCACATGCAGCACGTCCGCGCCCTTGCCGCCGGCCAGCGCGGTGGCGACGATGGTATTGTAGTTTTCGTTCGGAAACGCCTCGAACTTCACCGTGATGCCCGGATTGGCCTTGGTGAAATCGGCGAACAAATCGGTGTAGACGGCTTTGTCCTCCTGCCGCCAGGTCCAGAA
>JAYTQP010000399.1:0-2069 GCA_043746675.1 Rhodospirillales bacterium
ATCGTGTTGGGATGCCCGGGCTTGGTCCAGAACATCTGCCCACGGGTGGACAGCGGAAAGCCAAGCTCCGGGATCACCGGCGAGGATTGCAACCAGCCGCCGGAAGGCGTCGCGCTGACCATGTTGCCGTGCCGGTCGATCACATCGATATGGCAGGTGTCGCCGCCGGTGGCGCCCAAGCGCGCCATCGTCGGCTCGCCGGCGCCGGCGGCGCGAGACAGCATTTCGATGCGATCCTGCGCATGGTGATCGACCACCGGCTGGAAGCCGGCGACGTTGCCGGGCCGCAAATCCATCGACGCCGTATCCCCGATCAACGCCCGCCGTTCGGCGTTGTACTCCTCCGACAGCAGGGTGGTCAGCGGCACTTCCACCTGATCGGGGTCGCCGTAGTACGCTTCCCGATCGGCCCAGGCGAGCTTGATCGCCTCGGTCACGACATGCACGAAGTCCGCACCTTCCGGGTCCATGCCGCCGATATCGAAGCCGGAGAGCATCGCCAGCGCCTGCGGCATGCTCGGCCCCTGCGTCCACGGCCCGCATTTCAGTAAGGTGTGGCCGGCATAGTCGAACGCCAGCGGGTCTTCCACCGGCGCCGCCCAGCGGGCCATGTCGTCGGCGGTCAGGAGGCCGCGATGGCGCTGGCCGGTTGTGTCCAGCAGTTCGTTCTCCGCATAGAAGCGGCCGATCGCCTCGGCCGCCCAGCCGCGATAGAAGGCGTTGCGGGCGGCATCGATGCGGGCCTCGCGCGACGGGCCAACCGCATCGCGACACAAACGCTGCCAGGTGGCGGCAAGTGCGGGGCGGCGGAACAGGCTGCCGACCGCGGGCGGTTTGCCACCGGGCAGCCAGACCTCGGCCGAGCTTTTCCATTCCTGCTCGAACATCGGCGCCATGCCGGCGATCCCGGCGGCCACGCGCGGCACCACATGGATGCCGCGGGCGGCGTAGCCGATGGCGTATTCCAGCACCTCATGCACTTCCCAGGTGCCCCAGTCCCGCAACAGCCGCATCCAGGCGTCCCACGCGCCCGGCACCACTGCCGGCAGCAACCCGGTACCGGGCACCAGATCGAGGCCGAGGGCCGCGAAGGCCGCCGGCGTCGCCGCATCCGGCGCCACCCCCTGCCCGCAAACCACATGCTGGGTGCCGGTGCGCGCATCGTGCAGAATAATCGGCACGTCGCCGCCGGGGCCGTTCAGATGCGGCTCGGCGACGTTCAGCACGAAGGCGGTGGCAACCGCGGCGTCGAACGCGTTGCCGCCGCGCTCCAGCACCGCCATGCCGACCGCGCTGGCGATCCAGTGGGTGGACGCGACAACGCCGAAGGTGCCGGCGATTTCCGGGCGGGTGGTGAACATTTTTCTCAGTCCTCGATTGCGTTGCCGGCAGGTTAGCGCCATGCACGCTCGGGTCCAAGTCCGAGGCGGCAATGTTGATTTTGGTGGTGGGGCCTTCGGGCGCCGGCAAGGATACGCTGCTCGATCTGGCGCGGGCGGCGCTCGCCTTGGATGCGCGGGTGCGCTTCGTCCAGCGCGAGATAACCCGCCCGTCGACCGCCGGCGGCGAACATCATCGCGCCATCACACCAGCCGAATTCGCCACCCGCCGCGCCGGCTACGCGCTGGCCTGGGAAGCGCACGGGCTGGGCTACGGCATTCCCGCCGACATCGCCGACGATCTCGCCGCCGGCCGCATTGTCGTCGCCAACGTCTCACGCGGCGTGATCGCCGCCGCCGCAGCCCGCTTCGCCGTCATCGTGCTGGAAATCACCGCCCCACCGTCGCTCCTGGCGGCCCGCCTCGCCGCGCGCGGACGGGAAACCGCCAACGACATCGCCGCGCGCCTGGCACGGCAGATGGAACTGCCGGCCGGCGTGCCGGTGCTAACCGTAATGAACGACCGCACCCAAGCCGAGGGCGCCGCTGCACTGGTCGCCGCCATCCTAAGAGTTTGTCCGAGATCATTTGATGAGGTGGTCCCCGAATCTTGGACAGGTAGCTAAGCGAAATTCTCGCCCCTAAAACGGCCTGCTGGCCAGGGGTTACGAATGGCGAATGTTCGCAAAA
>JAYTQP010000400.1:0-2225 GCA_043746675.1 Rhodospirillales bacterium
CGCGCCATGCCGCCGGCATAGGGCATGAATACGCGCGGCTTGCCCGGCACGTTGGCGCCGAGATACCACGAACTCGACGCTTGCGGCAGCAGGGTGGCGTCGGCGGCGATGTTGACCTGCGCCACCCAGTCATCCATCGCCGCCGCGCTGGTTTCGATCCGTTGCAGGCCTTGGGCGCGCATATGGGCAATGGTGGCGGTGATCCAGTCCACATGCTGTTCGATCGCAACCGGCATGTTGCACAGCACCGACGGGCTGCCGGGACCGGTGATGGTGAACAAATTGGGAAAGCCGGCAATTTGCAGGCCGAGATAGTTGCGCGGTCCGTTCGCCCAGGCATCGGCCAGGGCAAGGTCGTCCCGACCACGAATATCCATCTTCAGCAGCGGACCGGTCAGCGCATCGAAGCCGGTGGCGAACACGATGATATCGAGGTCGTAATGGGTGTCGGCGGTTTGCACGCCAGCTTGCGTGATCCGCGCGATCGGGGCGGCGCGGATATCGACGAGCGCGACGTTATCGCGGTTGAAGCTTTCGAAATAATCGGTATCGATCGGCGGGCGCTTGGCGGCATAGGGATGATCGAAATCGGTGAGTTTGGCCGCCACTACGGGGTCTTTCACAATGCCCCGGATTTTGCGGCCAATGAAGTCCGACGCCGTGGCGTTGGCCGCGTTGCTGGTCAGCACGTCGCGGAAAGTGGCGCGAAAACGCAGCCCGCCGACCTTCCAGGCCGCCTCATACAAGGCTTCGCGCTGGTCCTCCGGCACTTCCAGCGCGCCCTGCGCACCAACATCCCACGGATGCCCGTTGGTGGTCGCGCGGGTGCGGCGGCGGATGTCGGCATAATCGGCCTTGATTGCGCGCTGCGCCGCCGGCGCCATTTTCTCGTTGCGCGCCGGCACGCTGTAATTCGGCGTGCGCTGAAACACGGTCAGATGCCGGGCGGCGGCGGCGATCACCGGGGTCGCCTGAATGCCGGTCGAACCGGTGCCGATCAGCCCGACCCGCTTGCCGACGAAATCCAC
This sequence comes from Rhodospirillales bacterium, assembly GCA_043746675.1. Lineage (GTDB taxonomy): Bacteria > Pseudomonadota > Alphaproteobacteria > Acetobacterales > Acetobacteraceae > CAITOL01. The sequence continues at coordinate 1,029 of JAYTQP010000400.1, forward strand.
CCCGTCCTGCGGCCATTCGCCGGTGTGATACCAGGCGCCGGTGAAGTCCTCCAGGCCAGCGATCGCCGGGATGTTGGCCGAGGACAGGCAGCCGACCGCGGTGATCAGGAATTGCGCCACATAGGTCTCGCCCGCGGCGGTGCCAACGTGCCAGCGGTTGGACGCCTGATGGTAACGCGCCTGCGTTACTCTGCTGGCGAATTTGATATTACGCCGGAGATCGAAACGATCGGCGACATGGTTGAGATAGCGCATGATCTCGGGCTGCTCCGGATAGCGTTCCGACCATTCCCATTCCTGTTCCAGCGCCGATGAGAACGAGAACGAGTAGTAATAGCTCTCCGAATCGCAGCGCGCGCCGGGATAGCGGTTCCAGTACCAGGTGCCGCCTACCCCGTCGCCGGCTTCCAGCACCTGCACATTCAGCCCGAGTCGGTCGCGCAGGCAATGGAGCTGATACAGCCCGGAAAAGCCGGCGCCGATCACCACGGCATCGAGTTCCGGCAGCGCGGCGAAGGCGGTCATTGGCATATCCCATTTAATTCCAGCGGAAGCATTTTGCCTCGGCGCCGGCTTGTCAACCTTTTGGCAGCCGGCGTTCCGGGTTAGGGTGCGGGATGTTGGCATTATTCGGCATTATCGCCCCTGTATTCGCGCTGATCGGCCTGGGGGCGGCTTCGGTCCGGCTGAAACGGCTCGATGCCGCAGCGATCAAGGGGATGAGCGATTTCGTGTTCTACCTCGCCATGCCCGCGTTGCTGTTCCGCTCGGTGGCCGATGCGCCGCCGCTGCGGCTGGTCGATGTCGCCGGCGCGTTCATCGCCGGCGCGTTTTTGCTGTTCGCGCTGGCGGTGCTGCTGGCCCGCCGGCTGTTCGGGGTGCGGCTGGCGCAGGCGGCGGTGTTCGGGCTGAACAGCGTGTTCGGCAATACCGTCATGCTCGGCATTCCGATCATCGATGCCGCCTATGGCCCGACCGGGGTGGCGTTTCTGCTGGCGGTGGTGGCCCTCCATTCCGGGCTGCTGCTGCCGCTGGCAACGATTTTGATCGAGGCCGATGCGGGCCACGGCCGCTCCCCCTGGCAGGTCGTGCGCGCCACGATGCCGGGGCTGCTGCGCAATCCGGTGGTGGTTGGCATCGCCGCTGCCTTCCTCTGGCGCGCAACCGGGCTGGGCCTGGTCGATGCGGTAACCCGGT